>CAJXUB010000007.1 GCA_913061125.1 uncultured Flavobacteriaceae bacterium | reverse complement strand
ATGATTGGATAATGAAGCAAGACACCTTTAAACGTAGCGAGATTGCAAAAGAAGCAAATTTATTAGGTGTCAAGGATAGAACACTTAGTGATATACTGAAACGGTTTCTATCACTTGAGCTTATTAAAAAAGTTAAACAAGGAGTATACACTAAGAGATAAAGGTTAACACCTACACGAAGTTTTATAACACTAAACAAAATAGGGGGAACAGAACATATATAACTAACTAATAATCAATACTTTACACCTGTTTTGAAGTGTAATGAGACATTTTAGGGCTTTATATACTATTTAGATGTTATGAAGGGTAGGGTTATACCCCATTACACGCTGACTACCCCTAAAAAGAAAAGCGATTTTTTTTAAGAAAGAGGGTAAATTTATAAAACTTTTTAATGGATTTTTTTGGCTTTTTAACTGTCATATAACTGTCAAAAAGGGGCTATTTTAGCCCTTTTTTAGTATATTTGAGTGAGTAACTTATTGGCATAAAAAAAGCCCTACATCTCTGTAAAGCTTTTGCTCCTCCTCTTGGGCTCGAACCAAGGACCCTCTGATTAACAGTCAGATGCTCTAACCAACTGAGCTAAGGAGGACTGTTTTTTTGCTTGCGCGAGCGCAAATATATAGCATTTTTTAGTTTACACCAATAGAATCCAAAAAATTTATTACCCAAATAATGCCTTAAAAATATCATTCCCATTGGCAAATAATACCAAGGCGATTAATATAAAAAACCCTACCGTTTGCGCATATTCCATAAACTTGTCCCCAGGTTTACGCCCCGAAATCATTTCGTATAACAAAAACATCACATGGCCCCCGTCAAGTGCTGGAATGGGCAGCAAATTTAACACCGCCAACATGATGGACAAAAAGGCCGTAATGTTCCAAAAGGACTCCCAACTCCACGTGTCTGGAAAAACATCAAAAATGGCCTTAAAACCACCTACCCCTTTGTAGGCGCCGGTACTGGGTGAAAAAATGAGTTTTAATTGCGTCCAATAGCTTGATATTTGATTTACGAAACGTTTTGATCCTGCAGCTATACTTTCATTAAAATTATATTCCTTTCGGAAAGATTTAAAAAATCCAGCCGACTCAAAATCACTCATCAATGTGGTGTAATAAAATTCGAGTTTACCATCGTCTGTAACCTGAATTGGCTGCGACAAAGTCGTACCATTACGGCGCACGACAAGCTCTACCTTTTGACCTTTTATATCTTCCAACAAAGGCACTAATTCATCTTGAAATTGGGCCGGTTTACCATCAATTGAAACAAAAACATCTCCAGTTCGAATGTCCAATGCTGAGTTTATAGATCCCTCTGAAAAACGGTCAAAAATAATGGGAGTTCGAAAGTCGACCAATCCTTTGGATTTACTTCCGCTCAACTGCCCCAAAAAATTCCTTGGAAAGGCAATGTTCTCAACCGAACCTTGACGGTCAATCGTCATGGTTTCGGTTTCCAGAATGTATCGTTTTATGTCTGAAAAATTAACAATTTCATTATCATTTATGGCTAAAATCTTATCCCCATTTTGAAGGCCAATCTCTCTAAGAACATCATTTTTAATAAGATAACCCCCTCGAACGCTTTTGGCATCCACATCAAAGGAGCCATAGACAAATGCCATGACGATATAAACTACCAGAGCAATTAGAAAATTGACGGTAACACCACCAAGCATGATAATCAACCGTTGCCACGACGGCTTGGAACGAAACTCCCACGGTTGTGGCTCTTGTTGCATCTGCTCGGTGTCCATGCTTTCGTCAATCATCCCTGAAATTTTGACATAGCCCCCCAGGGGTAACCATCCGATTCCATAGACTGTCTCGCCGATTTTCTTTTTAAATAATGAATATTTGACATCAAAAAACAAGTAAAATTTCTCCACTCTAGTTTTGAATAATTTGGCAGGGATGAAATGACCCAATTCGTGCAAAACAATGAGAAAGGAAAGACTTAATAAAAATTGTGAGATTTTGATGATAAACTCCATGGAAATAACTGTATTTAGGACCACAAATGTAGCGGTTTTAGTACTACAAACAAAACGCCGTTTTCTGAAGAATTATCGATGCTTTGGTTTTGTATTAATTTTGGGTATCGTACCTTTGCATAAAACGCTTTTGTTGTGTTAAAAATCCTTCAAAAATACAAACTTTTCATCACCACCTTGGGGGTTTTGTCTGCTGTTATAATCACGGCGTTTTACAACATTTTAAAGCCCAAAAAAGTGCTGCCCATTTACCAACCGGCTCAGGTTAATGTGGCGTTGGTGGACAGCACCATTCAGCATCAAAAAAAGTACCACACCATTGCAGATTTTAAGCTGATCAATCAAAATGGTGATACCATAACGCAAGCGTTTTACGAAGATAAAATTTATGTGGCCGACTTCTTTTTCACCACCTGTCAAACCATTTGCCCCATCATGACAGATCATATGTACGAGATCCAAAAGAGGACCATTTCGGACCCCGATGTACTGCTGCTCTCACACACCGTTACACCTGAAATTGACTCCGTCGCTCAACTGAATCGTTATGCAAAATCAAAGTTGGTTAATCCGTCCAAATGGAACTTGGTTACTGGCGACAAAAAGGAAATTTACAATTTGGCACGGCGGTCCTACCTTGCTGTAAAAACCAATGGCGATGGTGGCCCTTACGACATGATTCATACCGAAAACTTTATGCTTATTGACAAAGAGCGTCAAATTCGTGGGTTTTATGATGGCACAGACCCGGAGGCCATTGAAACGCTCTTGGAGGATATAAAAATTTTGAAAGCCAGCTACAATAAGTAATCTTTTATTACTTTTGCTTTTTTAAAACGAATCTAAATAAGCATGAGCTTGAGCATTGCAGATTTAAAAAAAGGAGAGCAAGGAATTATTACGGACAGTTCCTCCAGAAATATTCCACTTAAATTACTTGAAATGGGGTGTTTACCGGGCAACAAAGTGAAATTGTTGCAGTTGGCTCCCTTTTCCGACCCCTTATATTTGGATATTAACGACAGTTTTTTGGCCATTCGCAAAGACACTGCAGCCCTAATTTTAATCGATAAAATAGGATGAGTAAACAGCTGAATGTTGCGTTAATTGGAAACCCCAATACGGGCAAAACATCGGTGTTTAATGCACTCACTGGACTCAACCAAAAAGTCGGAAACTATCCCGGAATTACCGTCGACAAAAAACAAGGCAGCTGTAGACTCTCCAGAGGCCTCAAGGCGCACATCTTAGATTTGCCTGGAACTTACAGTTTAAATGCCTCTTCTTTAGATGAAAATGTGGTGATTGAACTGTTACTCAATAAAAACGATAAAGACTACCCCGATGTTGCTGTCATCATTAGCGATGTCGAAAATCTAAAACGAAACTTGCTCCTCTTTACTCAAGTCAAAGATTTGAAAATTCCGACCATTTTAGTCATTAACATGAGTGATGTTATGGTAAGAAAGGGCATTTCCTTAGATATTAAAGTGTTAGAACAAAAACTACATACCAAAATAGCTCTTGTTAGTACTCGAAAAAATACGGGTATTGAGGCGTTAAAAGACCTTATTGAAAATTACAGAACACTTCCCAAAGAGCAATGCCTCGATGCGTCCACCATTGACCCCGATTATTTCAAACGCCTCAAAAGTGCGTTTCCAAATCAAGATTTATACAAATTATGGCTGGTTATTACTCAGGATGTGAATTTTGGTAAAATTTCCCGACAAGAGCTAGACGTATTGGAATTCAAAACCAAATCCACACAAGAGCTCAAACGCTTGCAACAAAAAGAGGCCATAAAGCGCTACCAGTTTATCAACAATGTGCTCAAAGAGGGGCAAATCATAGACCGTAGTAAAGCCACAGATTTAAGAAGCAAACTCGACCGCATTCTAATTCATAAAGTATGGGGTTATGTTGTGTTTTTTATCGTTTTGCTCAGCATTTTTCAGGCCATATACGATTGGGCAACGGTACCCATGGATTTAATCGACACCACTTTTGCTGGACTGGCAGAATGGGTCAAAACAACCTTTCCAAACGGAGGAAAAATAACCGATCTCATTGCGGAGGGCATCGTTTCAGGAATTGGAGGCGTTGTGATTTTTATTCCTCAAATCGCATTTCTATTCCTATTCATTTCGATTTTAGAAGAAAGCGGCTATATGAGTCGGGTGGTTTTTTTAATGGATCGAATAATGAGACGCTTCGGTTTGAGCGGTAAAAGTGTCGTCCCCTTAATTTCGGGAACCGCTTGCGCCATACCAGCCGTTATGGCAACCCGCAATATTGAACTTTGGAAAGAACGCCTAATTACCATTTTGGTGACCCCCTTTATGACCTGTTCGGCACGGCTGCCTGTGTACCTCATCATCGTTGCTCTGGTAATTCCTGAAGGGTATATTTTTGGGTTGAATTATCAAGCGCTGACTTTAATGCTACTGTACTTAATTGGATTTGGAATGGCCGTATTTTCAGCGTTTATTTTAGATCGAGTAATGAAAAGCAAACGCAAAACATTTTTTGTCGTAGAAATGCCAAGTTACAAATTACCGCTACTCAAAAATGTGTTTATAACAGTAGTTGAAAAAACTAAAACTTTTGTACTAGAAGCGGGGAAAATTATTTTAGCTATTTCTATCATTTTATGGGTGTTGGCTTCCTATGGCCCAGGAAAGGAATTTAACAATGCCAATCGCATCGTTACTGAAAATTACAATGGAACGTCTCAAGATGAGTTGGACGATAAAATTGCATCGTATCAATTGGAACATTCATACATTGGGATTATTGGAAAAACCATCGAACCAGTCATCAAACCGCTCGGATATGATTGGAAAATAGGAATTGGATTGGTGGCATCTTTTGCGGCGCGAGAGGTGTTTGTTGGAACTTTAGCCACCATTTATAGCGTAGGGAGTGCTTCTGAGAATGAAAATATCGATACCATAAAATCCAAAATGGCCAACGAAAAATATCCCGACGGGCGACCCGTATTTACATTCGCATCAGGGATATCGTTATTGTTGTTTTATGCCTTTGCCATGCAATGCATGAGTACTCTGGCGGTGGTTAAAAGAGAAACCAAAAGCTGGAAATGGCCTTTGGTGCAACTGGTTGGGATGAGTACAATTGCATATGTTTCTGCTCTAATTGCCTTTCAGTTTTTAAAATGATTTTATGGATTCAGAATTAGAAAATACAATACTCATTGTTCTGTTGATTGCAGCAGTTTTATATCTGTTAAGGAAACAATTCAGACGAAACAATTCATCTAAAAATTGTGGTGATAACAATTGCAGTTGCTAACCCAAAGCCACATCCAAGGTCATCATAACGATAAATCCAGCAATAAAACCCAAAGTGGCCACATCAGTATATTTATCGCGTTGAGTTTCTGGAATCACTTCTTCGACCACTACAAAAATCATAGACCCCGCTGCAAAGGCCAAAGCATAGGGCAAAATGGGCGTAAAAAAAGTTACGGCCAATGCGCCTGCTACGGCAGCAATCGGTTCAACAATAGCGGAAAGTTGACCGTACCAAAAGCTTTTAAATTTGCTAACCCCCTGCCGCCTAAGTGGCATTGAAACGGCTAGTCCTTCAGGGAAATTTTGAATGCCAATACCCAAGGCCAGGGCTACGGCACCTCCAATTGTGGCTTCGGGAATTCCTGCAGCAACCCCTCCAAAAAGCACCCCCACTGCAAGCCCCTCTGGAATGTTATGCAGGGTTATGGCCAACACCAATAGTGTGGTTTTGTGCCAAGGCGACTTTACCCCCTCCTTTTCACTTTCTTTAAAGTTAATATGCAAATGCGGCAGAACCTTATCCAACCCAAATAAAAATAACGCTCCAAGTCCAAATCCAGTAGCTGCAGGGATCACTTTGACAAATCCTTCGCCTGGACTCATTTCAATTCCTGGTGCCAATAAACTCCAAAAACTAGCGGCCACCATCACACCGCCCGTAAATCCAAGCATGCCGTCTAAAAGTCCTCGATTCATCCCCTTAAACAGGAACACCAACGAGGCCCCCAGCGCAGTCAAAATCCAGGTGAAAAGAGAGGCATAAAATGCCGCTAAAACAGGGTCTATGGATTCAAAATATTGAATAATCTGATGTAACATATTAATTGATTTTTACAAATAAATTATGGCTTACTTCTTTCGATATGACCAATGGTGTTTTGTTAATTTTTAGGGTCATGGATTCGTCAAAAGATTCTTTTGATACGATTGTAATTTCTGTTCCTAAAGCAATGTTGTGCTTGTCCAAATATTGTAGAAATTCTGCTGAAGAATCTTTTACGCCGATACAAATACAATGTTTATGATTTTCAATTTTTGCTAATAATACTTTCTCCGTAGAAGGCATATTTCCGCTTGGATCAGGAATAGGATCGCCATGAGGATCTTTTGTGGGGTAATTTAAAAAGGCGTCTAATTGTTGGGTTAATTTTTCCGATTTGATGTGCTCCAATTGTTCGGCCACTTCATGCACCTCATCCCAATTAAAACTAAGTTTATCTACCAAAAAAACTTCCCAAAGTCTGTGCTTTCGAATGACTGAAACTGCAGATAACCTTCCTTTTTCTGTTAAATTTACCCCTTTGTATTTTTGATAGTCAACAAGACCTTTTTCTGATAGCTTTTTTATCATGTCTGTTGCGGATGATGCTTTGGTTTGCATTTTTTGGGCAATGGCATTTGTACTAACTTTTTCATCGTTACGCAGCGCCAAATGATAAATCGCTTTTAAGTAATTCTCTTCTGAAAGTGTAACCACAATTGTATTTATTTAAACAAATATAAATAAATTTTTAGTCTTGTCTAAAAATAAATTAACTTTGCAAAAAAAATTAAAAAAAAGAATAGTTTTTTTATTTAGTTTAAATAAAAATAATATATTTTCAGGGTAATATTACCCCAAAAAAACTATGAAAAATCTACTCCTCTTATTATTATTTTTCACTTTAGCATCGCATGCCTCAAACGGATTGACCATAAGCGGTAAAGTGACCGATCAGAATGAAGAAGTTATTCCCTATGTAAGTGTATATTTAATGGGAACGTCAAAAGGAGCCGTGAGTGGTGTTGATGGTACTTTTGCGATTGAAAACGTTGAAATGGGAAGCTATACATTGGTAGCTTCTTTTACAGGGTATAAAGCTGTAAAACAACAACTTACCGTTGACCGAAATATCACCCTAAATATTTCACTTGAAGAAATAGCGCTTTTGGACGAAGTGGTCATTACTGGCACCCAAAAACCAGTGAAACGACTGGAAAGCCCTATCCCTGTAGAAGTGTATTCCGCTACATTTTTGAAAAAAAACCCAGCACCAAACATCTTTGAAGCGCTTCAAAATGTGAATGGCATTCGCCCCCAGATCAATTGTAGCGTGTGCAATACAGGCGACATCCATATCAATGGATTAGAAGGGCCCTACACATTAGTACTTATTGATGGTATGCCCATCGTGAGTGGTTTATCAACGGTTTACGGATTATCAGGGATCCCGAGTTCTTTGATCAGTCAAGTAGAAATTATCAAAGGACCGGCATCATCTTTATATGGAAGCGAGGCCGTTGGTGGGCTCATTAATGTCATAACAAAACACCCTGAAAATGCCCCTTTATTTTTCATCGATTCTTTTTTAACCGATTGGAAAGAATACAATCTGGATTTAGGTTTAAAGGCAAAATTTAATGACAAAATAAACGTGTTGTTCGGTGCCAATTATTACAACTATAACCATCCCATTGACAACAACAACGATAATTTCACAGACGTAACCCTACAACATCGGATTTCTGTATTTCAAAAATGGAATTTCAAAAGGAATTTGAATCGTTTCTTTTCTTTGGCTGGTCGGTATTTTTACGAAGACCGATGGGGTGGAGAAATGCAATGGACATCAAAAGATCGAGGTGGCGACGAAGTGTATGGCGAAAGTATTTATACCTCTCGTTTTGAGATTATTGGAAACTATCAACTCCCCGTAAACGAAAAAATATTTTTTCAGTTCTCTTATTCAGACCACGACCAAAATTCTGTCTATGGCGACACTTATTATCTTGCCAAACAACGTATTGGTTTTGGACAACTGACCTGGGACTATTCTGCGGATAAAAACGATTGGCTTTTTGGCCTCAGCGGAAGGTATAATTTCTATGATGACAACACTACGGTTACAAAAATTGCCGATGAGGTTTTTATTCCATCGTTATTCATTCAGAATGAAATCAATCTAAGCAAAAAACACAAACTTCTTTTAGGCGGACGATATGATTATGACAGCAGGCACGGGTCTATTTTTACCCCTCGTTTGGCCTACAAATACACCCCAACAAAAGATGCTATTTTTAGATTAAATGCAGGTACTGGATTTAGAGTCGTTAATCTATTTACAGAAGATCACGCTGCGCTTAGCGGCTCTCGAGAGGTCGTTATTAAAAATGATTTAAACCCAGAGCAGTCCCTTAACATCAATGTAAATTATTTAAAGAAAATTTATACTAAAAAAGGCCATATTTTAGGGTTGGATATTTCTGCTTGGTACACTTATTTCACAAACGCTATCCTCCCCGATTACGACACCAATCCGAATCAAGTTATTTATGATAATTTGAATGACAATGCCACAAGTCTTGGAGCGAGTATTAATTTTGATGCCGTTTTATCCGCTAATTTCAAGGGGCTTATTGGAGCTACAATTCAAGAAGTGTCAAAAAAAGAAAACGGTATAAGAGAACAACAAATCCTTACAGAACAATTTTCTGGAACTTGGTCGCTTAGCTATTCAAACATCAAAAATAACTTTACGATTGATTATACTGGAAACGTATATGGCCCGATGAGATTACCAGTTCTTGGTGCATTAGATCCTCGAAAAGAAAAATCGCCCTTTTGGAGCATTCAAAATATACAATTTACCTTTAAGGGGCTGCAACATATTGAGCTATATGGGGGAGTGAAGAATGTTTTAAATTGGACTCCAAACAAAGGCAATCCCTTCATTATAGCAAGAGCAAATGACCCTTTTGACAAAAATGTCACTTTTGATGGCAATGGAAATGCCGTAGCAACGCCAGACAATCCATACGGATTAACCTTTGATCCAACGTATATTTATGCCCCCAACCAAGGCAGACGTTTATTTTTTGGATTAAGATATAAAATCTGACAACTCTTTTGTATAATTTTACGGGGCTAAAACCCCCGTTCTTTTTGCAGCTGCTCGTAGGCCTGTTGTACTTTACGAAACTTCTCTTCTGCTCCTTTTTGGTGTTCTGGTCCTAGGTGTTGCACCTTGTCTGGGTGGTATTTTTTGGCCATACGCCTATACGCTTTTTTGATATCTTGTATCGAGGCATTATCATTTATCTCCAAAATTTTATACGCGTTCCCAGCCGCATTATAAAACATGGCTTTAATGCTTTCAAAGTCCTTTGGGTTTATCCCCAAATAGCGAGACATCCGCTCTATGGTCAGAACCTCAGAATCCGCCACATCCCCATCTGCCTGTGCAATGCCAAATAAAAAATGAATTAATTGTAACCGTGAGGCATGATCCATCATTTGTTGAATTTGCAAACAAACCTGGCGCAGTGAGATATGCGACTGCTTGTTAATTTCTTTAAACAATCTGAACGCTCTGTTGGCGCGGGCCTTACCATACATTTGAACAAATTGCCGCCGTACAAAATCCAACTCCCGTTGGTCTTGTCTACCATCAGCTTTGATAACTAAAGAAGCCAAAATAAGCAAGCTCACTTCAAAATCTCCAGATTGCGTTCGAGTTTGATGTCTTGATTTTGGAGCCGATTTGGTTGCCACAGACGAATCCAATAAACTCCCCAACGCTAGCCCAATAATAGCCCCTACCGGGCCTCCAAAGGACCACCCAACAGAAGCGCCTATCCATTTTGCAAGACTCATAGTGTTGTTTTAAATTCGTGTCAAACCTACGAATTTTGACGCTATTTTTTTGTGTATTTTAACAAATATTGAAGGGCTAAACAATACAATTTGAAAGACAATTATCTATCTTTGTATTCTAATTTTAAAACAACAATTATGTACCCAGCTGAATTGGTTAAACCCATGCGAGAACATCTTTCGCAAGTCGGATTTGAAGAATTATTTAGTGCTGAAGCCGTTGATTCAGCTTTAGCAAAATCAGGAACAACCTTAGTGGTCGTAAATTCAGTTTGCGGTTGTGCCGCTGCCAACGCGCGCCCTGGCGCCATTCAAAGTTTAGATAACGACAAACGCCCTACACATACCGTAACAGTTTTTGCTGGTGTAGATAAAGAAGCCGTGGACAAGGCCCGCGAACACATGATACCGTTTCCACCCAGTTCGCCATGTATGGCGTTATTCAAAGACGGGGCGTTGGTTCACATGTTAGAACGACATCATATTGAAGGACGGCCTGCAGAGCTCATTGCAGAAAATCTTAAAAATGCTTACAACGAGTATTGTTAAACGAAAAAGACCCTAAAATTTAGGGTCTTTTTTTTAAAATAATCTTACAATATTACTTTATATAATGGACTTCTATGACATCATTTTCAAAAAGTTGCCAATCATTAGGGACTGTTGTTTGAGGAACAAGAGTAACTTTACTTCCAGAAATCGTGTAGTCCAAATTGGCAATCAATTTAGCACCATTACGATACACCCAAACTTGAGAATACTTGGGTAAGGCAGGATCTCCTGTAAGCGTAAATTCTTTACTTGTCACTTGAGCTGCTGTTGTTGTAAATTTTTCTTGTCCACTCTGAATCAAATCAGTTGCTTTAAGTTTTTTGGTCTCCCCTGTTTTTTCGTCACGGACCAAAAGGGTCCATCCTGTTCCAGTGCCGTGATCCGACTTGTCTGTTGCGTCTGTCGAAGCAGCCAAAGTTGATGGGTCCACCAATTTAATACCATCTAAAGCAAATATTTTAGTATCCACATCAACATAGGTGCTATCTGTAAGAGTCCCTCCAAGTTGCCATGTGGTTGTGGTTACATCATCCGTAGTATTGGAGAGCAATGTGATGCCGTTTTTGGCTTGTAAGTATTTGATGGTTCCCTTGTTGTCTATAACTCGAACAGCGCCTTCGGTAACAGTTGTTCCAGGAACAATATCATCTTGTTTTGTAACATCGCCCGTTTTTTGTTGAGCAAATGCAGTTGTTGACACCAAAAGCACCAGGGCTGTTAGTGCATTTAAGTGGTGTTTTAAGAGTTGTTTTTTCATCATTATTTATATTAATTATTATTGGGTTCTATTATTATACTGTCTGGAATCAATTAAATTGAACAATTCGTATTTCGTCGTTGGCATAACAGGCTACCCCCTGTTCTAAGGCAATGGTAGTATCATCAATTGGGGTAAAATCAATTCTAACACCATTTCTGTAAACATTGACTTTTTTGGGGTCAGAAATGGTTTCAGGGGTTTGAAATTGGGTTTGGCCATCCGTTGCAATATGAAGGACAACTTCCTCTCTGAATAAACTAGAAACTTTACTTGTTTTAAGAGCACCAGATTCGGGGTCAACAACGAGCATTACTTTTGGAGAATCGTCATTTTCCAACCCTTCTATCGATAAGGTATTGTTGGGGGAAGTTTTGATTGTTGTTGGTGCAGTTAATTCTCCTCCGAGTTTAACTTGCTGATTATCAATGCTTAATCCGTTGGTAGCAGTTATGGACTGCTTAATCCAATCAGAACCATTGAAAGTGTAAAGATCTCCTGTAGATTCGTCTACATATATTGAGCCAGCACCCGGAGCATTTGGAGCACTTGGGGTGGGTGCTCCGTTTCCAGTATAAACTGATTCTACTCCAAGGGGGCTCCATTGTGTTCCGTTCCAATAATGATACCCAGGGTTTAAATCCGTTGTGTTTGAGGTATTGTAAACCAACAGACTAACGACATTTCCATTTGAAATGGTCTCTTGATCTGTGTTACTTTTTAAAGGAACTTGAGGAAATAAAACCCCTCGATCTTCAGAAACTATGTGAAGCTGAGTTGAGGAATGGGGTTGTTCTGTGCCAATCCCAACTTGGGCGACAATTCCTTTGGGAAATAATAGTATGGCAAATAAATAGTACTTTAAGGGCATTTTTATTGCAAAAAAGTTATCCAACCCGCAATAAATACAATATAGTACAATTTTGAAAGTGTCATGTAACGAACGGCCATTTGACGTAATAAACGGCCATTTGATGTAATATTCGGGAAGTTTATGTTCAAATAAAATTCAGTAAATCCTCTATTTTGGATAACAGATGGATTTGAATCTTGGTGGGTTTTAGACTAAAGGTGTTGTGTTTGGCAATAAATATACCTTCAAACCCAAGTTTTTCGGCCTCCATGATGCGCTGTTCTACACGTTGTACCGGTCGGATTTCGCCTGAAAGTCCGACTTCTCCTGCAAAACAATAATTTCGGATAACGGCCTGGTCGCTGTTGGAAGATAAAATGGCGGCAACAACAGCCAAATCAATGGCGGGATCATCAACCCGAATTCCTCCTGTGATGTTTAAAAACACATCTTTGGCGCCTAGTCTAAATCCGGCACGTTTTTCCAAAACTGCCAACAACATATTGAGCCGCTTGGCATTGAATCCGGTAGTGCTGCGTTGCGGGGTTCCATACACCGCAGAACTCACCAAAGCTTGAACCTCAACCAATAATGGCCGCATGCCTTCAAGTGTAACGGCAATGGCATTGCCTGAAAGGGCGGTATCTTTTTTTGAAATTAACAATTCCGAGGGATTTTGAACTTCTCGAAGTCCACTGCCCTGCATTTCATAAATTCCTAACTCGTGAGTAGATCCAAAGCGGTTTTTGTGGGCGCGTAAAATTCGAAACACGTGGTTTCTATCGCCCTCAAATTGTAACACCGTATCAACCATGTGTTCCAAAATTTTTGGCCCTGCTATACTGCCATCTTTGGTAATGTGACCAATCAAAATGACGGGGGTCGCTGTGTCTTTGGCAAATTTCATTAGCTCGGAGGTGCATTGCTTAATTTGAGAAACACTTCCTGATGAAGCGTCTAAAAAATCGCTTTGTAGGGTTTGGATGGAATCGATGACTAGAATGTCGGGGTTAACCTGTTCTATTTGTTTAAAAATATGTTGCGTCTTCGTTTCGGTCAGGATGTAGCATAAGTCGCTGTTGGGATGGATTCGTTCAGCTCGAAGTTTTATCTGTTTTTGGCTTTCCTCTCCAGAAACGTACAAGGTTTTGTAGGGTAATTTGAGAGCCAATTGAAGCATAAGAGTGCTTTTCCCTATCCCTGGTTCTCCGCCCAAAAGAATCAATGATCCGGGCACAATACCGCCGCCCAATACTCTGTTTAATTCTCCATCCGTGGTGTTTAATCTTGGGGACTTAGTGGTATCAATGTCAGAAATTTTAAGCGGTTTTGAAGCTTGGTTTTTAGCCGCTGTGGATGTTGGCCTCCAATCCCGCTTGTCGGGTTTTTGGATGAGTTCCTCCGTTATGGTATTCCAAGATTTGCAAGAGGTGCATTGCCCTTGCCATTTGGCAAATTGCGCTCCACAATTCTGGCAAAAAAATGTTGTTTTAACTTTAGTCATTAGTATCCATATTCGGCTTTTAATTGATCGGCTCTTTCCAACAAATCGTCTTTGGTTATGCCGTCAATTTCTTGATAAATATAGGCTTCTTGATACGCTTTTATGGCCCGTTTGATGTTGTTATTAGCTTCAAAATACCGCCCCAAGTAATAGTTTTTAAGCACCGTTTCGGGGTAGACCTTTTGGGCTAATTTAGCTAAATCTTCAAAATATTTATAGGTTTCATTTTTATTTATTGCAGCCGCGATGGCACGAAAATCATTCGTCAAAATTTGCTTTTCTATCCCAAAAAGAGTTTTGATCTTGTCGTATTTTTGAATTAAATATTCTACAGGTGAGGTATCCAGAGTTACAATATTATTTTTGTATTCCACCTTTGAAATGGGTTGATAAACTCGAAAAATATGCTGGAGCGCCTTGGGGAGTGCTTCTCCTACTAGGGTGTAGTGGTTGGCATTTTCAAAATTATCAAAGTAATAATCAACATATTTATTCTCAACGGTTTTAAGCATCTCGTGTAGTGCTTTGATGGAATTTCGGTTCGATTTGAGGTCTTCACCTCCCGTGGATAGGTAATACATTATGGGGGTGTTAATGGACGATAATCGTTCCGTAAGATTGTCGCTCATGTAGAGCGATAGGTTGGGGCTTAAAGAAATATAGGCCTGAAAAAGCGGCGATTTTCTGAAGCAGTAGAAATTGATGAAATTAGCCGATGCGCCATGACCAACCCCGACTATAAACTCGGCAACCCTAAAATTATCTTGCATGTAAGGGACCAATTCTAGCCCCAGAAATTCAAAGAATGTAGCACCCTCTTGCGTTGGGAAATGGTTTACGTCGGAAATAATAAAATCATCGCCTTGGGTGTTTTCTTGATTTATACCCACAACAATCGCTTCTGGCATATCGTCCCAATACGCCATATAATCCACATTGCCAGCAGTTACTTCGAACAAATAATCGCCATTCAAAACTACAATTAATGGGTAGTGTTTATCCGAATTTTCGTCATAGTTTCTAGGCAATTGGATTTTTAACTCTCGTTTTCCAACACCCTCCGATTCAATAAATTCGTATTGCGTTTGCGCAATTAATGAGCCAGTGCAAAGCATTGCTAATAGGGTTAACAGTCGCATTAAATTAGTTATTGGTTTGTGTTACAAGTTAAGTATAAAACTAAACATACAGAACTAATTGTTCCGTTAGTTTTTTGAGGTATTTTGGCTGGAGAAAGAGTTGTAGATGGGCAGCAAGACGAGGGATATTCCGCCAAGAATTATAATCATTAGGGTGTGTGAGGTCCACATGATCCATCCAAAAGCAAGACTCGGAGCTTCAGGCACATTAAATATGGCCAAAGCAGCATACACGGCAATGGGGTAAGATCCGATTCCGCCATTGGTGGCTCCAATACTAAAACTGGCAGCAATGAAACCTATCAAAATGGCCGAAAAAGGCAATTCTGAGGTTTGCTCTATGGACAGTGCAGTGACGTAAAACATCAAAATGTACATCGCCCAAATAAAAATGGTGTGCGCTATAAATGACCACTTATACTTCATTTTAAAAATGCTGGTCGCGCCTTCAAAAACACCCAAGAAGAAACGCCTAATTTTTACAACTGTTGACCATTGACTTCGTGAAATTGCAGTGTATAAAACAGCGGCGACAGCCAGCACAGAAAGGCCCCATAGAAATTGTTGTTTGGGATTAAAATTGTTTAAGAAAAAATCGAAAATTAAATCGTATTCGAGAAACAACGCCAAGGCCATGATGAAAAGCATCATCAAAACATCTGCTATTCGTTCAGATAGGATAGTTCCAAAACCTTTTTCGAAAGGGATTCCTTCGTAATTGGCTACAATGGTGGCCCGAGTGACTTCGCCTGCACGTGGTATGGTGTAGTTAATTAAATAGGCCGAAAATACCGCCATTATGCTGTTGGGCAATTTAAGGGTATAGCCCATTGGAGAAGTCATATAATTCCAACGGTATGCTCTTGAGAGATGACTCAAAACTCCTAAAAAAACCCCTAAAAAAATCCAATTGTAATTGGCGTTTTTGAAATACTGTGTTAGAGTTTCAATAGAAATTTTCTGCAAGGAGTACCACACCAAAAATGCCCCAAATAAAAGCGGCAAGACTGTTTTTAGGACGGATGTAACGGTCGATTTCAAAGCGGGTTATTTCAATAAATTTGTCGCTTCATCAGGAAAAACCAAAGCGGGTTGGAAAACCTTGGCTTCATCAACGCTCAGGGTTGCATAGGTAATGAGGATTAAAACATCTCCGATGGTTACTTTGTGTGCTGCAGCACCATTTAGGGTGATTTCTCCAGATTGCCTCGGCCCAGGAATAACGTACGTCTCTAAACGTTCGCCGTTGGTATTGTTAACCACCTGAATTTTTTCACCTCGGATAATATTCGCGGCATCCATCAAATCTTCGTCAATGGTGATGCTTCCGATATAATCCAGGTCAGCTCCTGTAACTTTAACGCGATGTATTTTCGATTTTACAACTTGAATTAACATGGCACAAAGGTAATTAATTTAGAGCGATATTATCAATTAATCTTACGTCTCGAATGTAGGCCGCAATGAATGCTCTGTATTTAATATTAGTGTTAATTTTTTGGGTAGATTTTAGAGTAAGTTCGTCCGAAATCTGAAAATATTCCAACGAAATTATTTCGTCATCTTTAAATTGATTATTTACCCATTCTTGAATGTAACTTACATCATCCGTGCCAAATTGGTGCTGAACTGTTTTTAGGGTTCTGTAAAGTTTTGAGGCGTGCTCTTTTTCTTGGGTCGTCAGGCGAGCGTTCCTGGAGCTCATGGCCAATCCATTGGGTTCTCTGGCTATCGGGCAAGAGACGATCGAAATCTTAGAACCCATTATATGAACAAGGCGATTAATAATTTGCAATTGTTGAAAATCTTTCTCTCCAAAATAGGCCCTATCGGGATTAACGGTATTGAATAATTTTTGCACTACAGTGCCCACACCATCAAAGTGGCCGGGTCTAAATTGCCCTTCCATTTGATGTTCAATTCCTCCAAAATCAAATGAATTGCTGGAAATATCAGTGCCATAAATGTCCTCAACAGAGGGAATAAAAACGAAAAGATCAGTACTTGTAACAGATTTAATTTTTAAAACATCACGTTCCAGGGTTTTGGGGTATTGTTCCAAATCTTTACTGTTATTGAATTGTGTGGGATTAACAAAAATACTAACCACAACCAAATCATTACACCTGACCGCCTCTTGAATTAGGGACAAATGACCCTGATGCAAGGCCCCCATAGTCGGTACAAAACCAACACTTTTGGCAGCTGCTCTGTAAATCTGCAACTGTTTCCCTAGATCTAAACTTGAATTAATAATCTTCATTGATCAAAACGCTTACAGCGTGCAAACTTAAGCTATTCGAAATAATCTGCATAAAATTTTGTATTTTTGCGTAATTTTTATTGAGAATATCAAAGCATTTGAGTTTATGAAAGACAAGAGAATATTGTATGTATCATCGGAAGTAGTGCCGTATTTGCCAGAAACAGAAATATCATCCATGTCTTTTGAAGCCCCTAGAATGGTTAATAAACAAGGAGGCCAGATTCGTATTTTTATGCCACGCTATGGCAATATCAACGAACGCCGCCACCAACTTCACGAAGTTATTCGACTGTCAGGAATTAACTTGGTTGTTAATGATTTGGATATGCCCCTAATCATCAAGGTGGCCTCTATTCCCAAAGAAAGAATTCAGGTGTATTTTATCGATAACGAAGAGTATTTTAGGCGCAAAGCGACACTAACCGATGAGGATGGAAACTTGTTTGAAGACAACGACGAACGCGCCATTTTCTTTGCAAAAGGTGTCATTGAAACGGTCAAAAAACTCAATTGGGCCCCCGATATTATTCATGCTCACGGGTGGTTGGCATCATTATTGCCTTTATATTTAAAACAGTATTACAAAGATGAACCGCTGTTTAAGAACAGTAAAATTGTGACTTCAATTTATCAAAAAAGTTTTGATGCAAGTTTAAACTCAACTTTAGTTGAAAAGGTTCGTTTTGATGAAATTGAAGACGAGCATCTTCAAAATTTAACCCAGCCAAATTACAACAACCTTATGAAAACAGCTATTGATTTTTCGGATGGATTGATTAAAGGATCTCAAAACCTTTCAGAAGAACTCAACGCCTATATTGAAGATTGCGACAAGCCCGTTTTAGATTATCAATACCCGGAAGCTTTCGCTGAGGCCTACACCGAATTTTATACCACTCAAATTTTAGGATAAACCCCTTTCATTATTTATGAACTATCTGATGTACCCTTCCGTTCGTTTGTTTTTTGTACTAGGTTTCTATGTAAGTCTGGTTACTTCTTGTGAAAAAGACTTTTCTGACATAGGAACCGACGTGATTGGCAACCAAAATATTACCATCCAAAGCGCCACGTATCCTGTTAAAACTTACAACAAAAGAATTACCCCCATCCAAACCAATGCCTTGGCGAAGAACCTTTTGGGGTACTATTACGACCCTAATTTTGGAAGTACAACAGTTCATTTTTTGACTCAATTAACCCCAAAAAATTACTCCCCGAATTTTGGTGACAATACAGTATTGGATTCTGTAGTTCTAACAATCCCGTATTCCAGCAGAAAACAAGACGATGTGTATTCGATTGATTCTCTTTATGGTCAAACTCCCATAAAGTTATCCATCTTTAAAAACAACTTTCTGCTTCGTGATTTCGACCCTGGAAGTGACCTTGAAGCTACACAAAGCTACTATTCCAATGGGAGTTTATCACCAACAGAAGCTCTAAATTCGGCGGAACTAGAAGGGCAATTGCTGTACCAAAATACCAGTTTTCTTCCAAGTAATGACCCCATCCCTTTGACCACCACAAATTCTGAAGGAGAAACTGAAACGACCGCTACGCTAACTCCCAGTCTTAGGGTTAAATTTGACCCCAACGATCTCCCCAATAATTTTTGGGAAGAGTTAATTTTCGACAAAGAAGACGACGATGAATTGAGTAGCGCTAATAATTTTTACAACTATTTCCGAGGGTTATATTTTAAGGTTGAACCCCTGTCGCCTGGAGCTGCTGATGGCACCCTCATTCAACTGGATTTTGTATCGGCCAACGCGCACTTAAAACTGCACTATACCTACGAAGTTACTTCAACAACAACCGATGAAACGTCGGAAAGACAAGGCAGTTACGACTTGGGATTCAATGGTAAAAGAGTGAATATTTTTGAGAATAATTTTGATCCTGCTGTATTGCAAAATATTGCCAACTCCAATCCTCAAGAGGGGGATGCTCAATTGTACCTCAAAGGGGGCGAGGGCGCAATGGCTATAGTAGAATTGTTTTCGGAAGACGAATCGGGAAATGATTTTGACGATTACATTACAGATTTCAAAGAAAATGACGGTGATGAAACCATCGTCAAGCGCTTAATTAACGAAGCTTACCTCGAATTTTACATAGATGAAACTGCAATGGCTACCAATTCGGATGTGCCAAACAGAGTGTTTGTTTTCGACCTAAACAACAAAATTCCTTTGGCAGATTATTATTTGGACAGCTCTGTAAATTCTAAAACGTCGGACTCCAAGTTTGCACACTTGGTCCCCGTAAGCACTGAAACCAATGACGCTGGAACAGAGCAACGAAAATATAAAATTAGATTAACAGGGCACCTCAACAATATAGTCACTAAAGACTCCACAAATGTCAAAATTGGACTGCTAGTGTCATCAAATGTTGGAGCGACAGACATGAAAACCTTTTTGACTTATGACAACCAGGTCAATGGCATCCCAACAGGAAGCATCCTATCCCCAAAGAGTGTAATTTTACATGGAAATAATTCCAGTGATGTTACCAAAAAAGTGAAATTAAATATCTACTATACCGATTCTGAAAATTAAACCCAAAAAAGATTTAAACATATGTGCGGCATTGTAGGATACATCGGTTATAGAGAAGCCCAACCGATCATTGTTAAAGGGCTGAAACGTTTAGAGTACAGAGGGTATGATAGTGCTGGAATTGCCCTTTTTGATGGAAAAGAAATCAATGTTACCAAAACTAAAGGGAAAGTCAGTGATTTAGAAGAAAAGATTCTCAACGGTAATAATACTTCAGGAACAATTGGTATTGGACATACCCGATGGGCAACTCACGGCATCCCAAATGATGTCAATTCGCATCCGCACTATTCAAACTCTGGCGATTTAGTTATTATTCACAACGGTATTATTGAAAATTATGCCACCATAAAACAAGAACTTGAAAACAGAGGCTATGTATTTCAATCGGATACCGATACTGAAGTTTTGGTTAATCTTATTGAAGACGTTCAAAAAAACGGTAATTTCAAACTTGGTAAAGCTGTTCAAGTTGCTCTAAACCAGGTGATTGGAGCTTATGCCATAGCTGTTTTTGATTTAAAAAAACCCAATGAAATCATAGCGGCTCGGCTGGGTAGCCCCTTAGCGATTGGTGTTGGAGAGGGCGAATTTTTTATCGCTAGTGATGCCTCGCCTTTTATAGAATATACCAATAATGCGATATATCTGGAGGATGAGGAAATGGCCATCATTCGGCTGCACAAAGACACTAAAATTCGCAACATCACAAACGACCGCTTGGTTAGCCCCTACGTTCAAGAACTCAAACTAAATCTCGAAGAAATTGAAAAAGGCGGGTATGAACATTTCATGCTAAAAGAAATTTTTGAGCAACCTGAAGCCATAAAAGATACGTACAGAGGACGACTCAATGTCAGCAAAGGAATCATTAAAATGGCGGGGGTTGAAGATCATCTTGAAACCTTTCTAAATGCTCAAAAGATAACTATTGTCGCTTGTGGAACATCGTGGCACGCTGGCTTGGTGGCCGAATATGTGTTTGAAAAATTAGCCCGCATTCCCGTGGAAGTTGAGTATGCCTCAGAATTCCGTTACAGAAATCCTGTTATCTCAAATAAAGATGTTGTTATTGCGATTTCTCAATCTGGAGAAACCGCAGATACACTAGCCGCTATTAAACTTGCCAAAGAAAACGGCGCGTTTGTCTTTGGAGTTTGCAATGTGGTTGGCTCCTCGATTTCGAGAGAAACTCACTCGGGAGCGTACACCCATGCTGGTCCAGAAATTGGAGTCGCTTCAACAAAGGCATTTACCACACAAATTACCCTATTGACTCTGATTGCTCTTCGACTAGCCAAAGCCAAAGGCACACTATCAAACTCAGATTACAAACGCTATTTGGTGGAACTGGAAACGATCCCCTCAAAAGTTGAGGAAGTTTTGGAGGCCGATAAGCTCACAAAAATGATTGGTGAAATCTACAAAGATGCCTCCAACTTTTTATACCTTGGAAGAGGATTTAATTTTCCAGTGGCTCTAGAAGGCGCCCTCAAGCTTAAAGAAATTTCGTACATCCACGCAGAGGGGTATCCTGCTGCCGAAATGAAACATGGCCCCATTGCGCTCATTGATGAGAATATGCCCATAGTAGTCATTGCTACAAAATACGGTCATTATGAAAAAATAGTGAGTAACATTCAGGAAATAAAATCCAGAAAGGGTAAAATTATTGGAATTGTGACTAAAGGCGACACCCAAGTCAAGAGCATTGCAGACCATATCATTGAAGTTCCAGAATCTTCCGAGCTGCTTTCCCCTCTGTTAACAACCATTCCGCTTCAGCTTTTGTCGTATTACATTGCAATTTTGTTGAATAAAAATGTTGATCAACCAAGAAATTTGGCGAAATCGGTAACGGTGGAGTAGTTCAAAAGGCAGGTTTTATCCGTGCTATATAAACCGAAATTATGTCGCTCTCAAAGTTATTTTTGACCACGGCTTTGACTCCCCTATGTAAAGCTCTATTTTCATTTTGTCAATTTTTTATAACTCTGAAAGAGACATTATGAAATAAAATGTCTATATTTATTAATTATTAAATAAACAAAACACAAGCAAACCAAAAAAATTACAACTAATGAAAACAATTTTAAAGATTTTTACATTACTATTTGGTGTGGTTTCTTTTGCTCAAACAACAGTAACAGGAACCGTAAACGATGAGAGTGGATTGCCACTTCCAGGAGCAAACGTTATTGTTGTTGGAACCTCAACAGGAGCCATCTCCGATTTTGATGGGAAGTTTACACTTACCGTAAATCAAAACCCACCCATTACAATCCAAGTCAGTAGTGTTGGATTCGAAACCTTTACACAAGAGGTAAATTCGAACAATCAAGATCTAACCATTACCCTTAAAGAAGGCAGCATCTTGGATGAGGTTGTCATATCGGCCTCGCGAACCCCCGAGCGTATTTTTGAATCTCCAGTAACGGTTGAACGTTTTGGAATTAAAGAAATTAAAAATACCGCTTCCGCTGATTTTTATGGCGGGCTTGAAAACCTAAAGGGAGTGGATGTCAATACCAACAGTTTGACATTTCAGTCCATCAATACAAGAGGATTTGCCACCTTTGCCAACACCCGTTTTATGCAGTTGGTTGACGGTATGGACAACTCCACACCAGCCCTCAACTTTCCTATTGGGAACTTAGTAGGAATGATTGAAACAGACGTCCAAAGCGTAGAACTTCTACCAGGGGCATCTTCTGCACTGTATGGAGCAAATGCCTTCAATGGTATTTTATTCATGCGAAGCAAAAACCCTTTTGATCATACTGGAATCAGCGTTAGTTTAAAGCGTGGTTTAACCTCACAAGAAGCCGCAGGAGATAACACCTATACCGATTTTGGTATTCGAATGGCTCATAAATTTAATGACAAATTTGCTGCTAAAGTTAACTTTGGTTACCTAAAGGGAACCGATTGGGCGGCCACCAGCGAAGTCGATAGTGATATGATTGGTGGTACCAGAGCTTCGAACCCTAACTACAACGGAATTAATGTTTATGGAGATGAGGTTTCTACCAATATTAAACAAGTTGGTGTCGCTCTTGAAGGTTTGGGGGTTCTGCCCGCAGGGTCTAGCACGCTGCTCCCAGATGTAAATGTCAGTAGAACAGGATATAACGAAAGACATTTAACAAATTACAATGCGGAAAGTATAAAAGCCGATTGGGGATTGTATTACCGTCCATTTGAAAACGATTTTGAAATCTCCTATGTTGGTAAAATAGGAACTGGAAATACCATATACCAAGGAACAAACCGATACAACATCAAAAATTTCTTCCAGCAACAGCACAAAATCGAAGTAAGAAACGATAATTTCTTTGCCCGCGGTTATGTGGTGTCTGATAAAGCCGGTGATTCTTATGACATGGTGTTTACAGGCATCAACATCAACAGAGCATGGAAAGATGACAGCACTTGGTTTGGTGAATATGCTGGTGCTTATGTTTTGCAAACGCTTGGCGGAGCAACCAGTGATCAGGCCCACGCCGCAGCTCGTGCAGCCGCCGATACCGGTCGTTTTTTGCCAGGATCTGAAGGATTCGAAAATGCCTTCAATGAAAGCATAAATGATCCTGATTTATCAACAGGTTCAAAATTTCAGGATGCATCAAAGTATTACCACGGAGATTTCAATTATAATTTTAGAGATATGATTGATTTTGCTGAAGTTCAAGTGGGAGGGTCTTACAGACAGTACAGCCTAAACTCTTCTGGAACAATCTATACCGATTATGACGGTGCCATAGACTACAACGAATATGGGGTTTACACCCAACTTCAAAAAGAAATGGAAGTATCCTCATCTATGGATTTGAAATTAACAGGGTCTGTACGTTACGACAAATCAGAATTCTTTGACGGCTTCTTTTCACCACGTTTATCTGCCGGTTTAACACTAAATCAAAATCATAACATTAGAGCTTCAGTTCAAACTGGATTTAGAAATCCAACGACACAAGATTTATTTATAGGCTTGGATGCAGGTCGTGCCATCCTTGTCGGGTCTGCTCCTGCAAACTTGGATCGCTACTCTAGAGACTATAATGTTTCTGCATCAGGTCAAGCGCTAGGGGTTCCTGCAACAATTACGCAAACTGGAGCATCTGCCTATAACAATTCATATACTGCATCATCGGTCGGAGCTTTAGCAGCGACTGGCAACCCTGCCGTTTTAGAAATTGCTAATCCGGACGTTATTAAACCCGAACAGGTGACCTCAATTGAAGTCGGGTATCGTGGAAAATTTAATAAAACAATCGTGGATTTTAGTGCCTATTACAACAAATATGAGGACTTTATTTCTCAAGAAGTGGTTATTGCACCATTCTATGGTAGCGTTGGCGACAATGCATTATCTGTAGCAGCAATTGCAAACGGAGATTATCAAGCGTACAGTACTTACACGAACTCAGAAGTGCCTGTAAAATCTTACGGTGCGTCGCTTGGAGTTTCCACAAAAATCTTTGGGAATTATGATCTTAGTGGTAGTTATACCTATGCAAAATTAGATTTTGATCGTGATACTTATCCTGATTTTACCACCAACTTCAATACGCCAGAACACAAGTTTAAAGCAGCGTTTGGAAATACTGAAGTTTTTGAAAACTTTGGATTTAACATTGCCTACCGATACAGCGACGATTACTATTGGGAAGCAACCTTTGGGAATGGAATCGTTCCTGAGTACCACGTTCTTGATGCTCAAGTAAACTTAAACGTTCCAAGCTTTAAATCAACATTTAAGGCTGGAGCAACCAACTTGTTAGGCGATGAGTACTTTACCGCATTTGGAACAGGATTTATCGGTTCTATGTATTACATCGGATGGACAATTAACAACTAAAAAAATTAACACAATGAAAAACTTAAAATATTTATTTTTCTCGTTTTTACTTCTAGGACTTTATTCCTGTAACGAAGTAGAAGACGTGCTTGAGGACAATGGCGTACCCACGCCTGAAGCACTTCCAGCTTTAACTGCTGGTACGGCAGATTTTTCAAACTATGTCGCTCTTGGAAATTCACTAACAATTGGTGTGACTGACAATGGCGTATTTATTGCCACTCAAGAAAATTCATATCCTAATATCTTGGCTGGACAATTTGCTATGGCCGGTGGTGGTGAGTTTAAACAAGCCATGACCGAAGATAACTATGGTGGACTCAGTTTTGCTGGTAACAGAATTTATGGACCAAGACTGGTTTTTAACGGATCTGGTCCTGCAGGTCTTGAAAGTGTGATTGGACCAATCACCGTTGGAAATGATTTATTAAACAGTCCCGCCGGACCCTTTAACAATCTAGGAGTGCCTGGTGCCAGAAGTTTTCACATGCTTGCGCCAGGTTACGGAAATTTGGCAAACCTGCCTTTAGGGTTGGCCAATCCTTACGCCTGTCGATTGACTGGCTCTACTCCAGATGCAACAATGATAGAATTGGCTGTAGCCCAGTCGCCTACATTCATAAGTCTATGGATTGGAGCTAATGACGTTTTAAGCTATGCCACTTCAGGTGGTTCTAATGGGGCTTTAACCCCGACCGCAACTTTTAACGCCTCCATGGATGGTATTGCAGCTGCACTCTCTGCAACTGGTGCACAAGGTGTTATGGCTAATATCCCATATGTAACAGATATTCCATTTTTCACGACTGTACCACACAACCCTGTACCACTTGATGCAGCAACTGCGGCTGCGGTTAATGGGGGTTATGCAGCATACAATGGTGGTATCGCTACAATTGCAGGATTGGGTGCAATCACTGCTGAAGAAGCTGCCATGAGAACCATTACTTTTGCTGAAGGTCCAAACGCCGTGGTTATAGAAGACGAAACTCTTACTGATTTATCTGCTTATGGATTACCTAATTACAGACAAGCAACTGAAAATGATTTAGTTGTTTTATTGGCATCATCATTTATTGGAACCTTAGCGGATCCTAATAATCCTGCTAGTGTTAACGGAGTTGGCGTGCCTCTAGCTGATAATTGGGTTTTGACTGGTGAGGACATAACACAAATAATCACCGGCGCACCAACTATAGTTGCTTCGGAAATTAGTGAAATAACTGGTGCAACTGATTCTATTAATGATAAAATTTCAACAATAGCCACTCAATTAGGATATGCTCACTTTGACGCTAACGATATGTTCCAACAAATCTTTAGTGGAGACATCACATATAATAGCTTTAACCCAAATGCTAGTTTGGTCTTTGGAGGGATGATAAGTCTTGACGGCGTACATCCTACATCAAGAGGGTATGCTTTAATCGCTAATGAGTTCTTAAAAGCCATTGACGAAACTTTCGGGTCAAATTTCGAAGCTTCTGGAAATCTAGTAGATATCGGAGATTATCCCACCAACTACTCTCCTATGCTACAATAATTAAAATTGAAATTATTTAACAAAAAACCCAGAGTAAAGCTCTGGGTTTTTTGATTATATTATCTATCTTTGCAGCGCAAAAACAATACGTTTTTCATTTAAAATTTTAGCTACAAACAAAATCCAAGTAATAATGTCTAAAGTTACAGGTAAAGTTTCTCAAATCGTAGGTCCAGTTATCGATGTTGAATTTGATGCCGACTCAGAACTTCCAAAAATTTACGACTCTTTAGAAATCAGCCGCGAAGACGGGTCAACACTGGTTCTAGAAGTCCAATCCCACATTGGCGAGAACGCCGTTCGTACCATAGCCATGGACTCCTCAGACGGGCTAAGTCGAGGCACAGAAGTTTCAGCTACTGGAGCGCCAATTCAAGTGCCCATTGGAGATGATGTCTATGGTCGTTTGTTTAATGTCATTGGCGATGCGATTGACGGCCTAGGAAACTTACCAAAAGCAGGTAAAAACGGCTTACCGATTCACCGCGAAGCCCCTAAATTTGAAGAGCTTTCAACCTCAACAGAAGTTCTTTTTACAGGGATCAAAGTGATTGACCTTATTGAACCTTACGCCAAAGGAGGTAAAATTGGCCTTTTTGGTGGTGCAGGAGTTGGAAAAACAGTACTGATTCAAGAACTGATTAACAACATAGCCAAAGGTCACGGTGGACTATCCGTATTTGCCGGGGTTGGTGAAAGAACCCGCGAAGGAAATGACTTACTCCGAGAAATGTTGGAATCAGGAATTATTAAATATGGTGAAGATTTTATGCACTCCATGGAAGAAGGCGGATGGGACCTCAAAAAAGTGGATAAAAACGCCATGAAAGAATCCAAAGCAACGTTTGTGTTTGGACAAATGAACGAACCTCCAGGAGCACGTGCTCGAGTAGCCCTGTCAGGACTAACCATCGCAGAATACTTCCGTGATGGTGCAGGTGATGGACAAGGAAAAGATGTTCTGTTTTTTGTTGATAATATTTTCCGATTTACCCAAGCTGGATCCGAAGTATCAGCACTTCTTGGACGGATGCCCTCTGCAGTAGGATACCAACCGACACTAGCCACAGAAATGGGAGCCATGCAAGAACGAATTACATCTACAAAGAAAGGATCAATTACCTCTGTTCAAGCGGTTTACGTGCCTGCAGATGACCTTACGGATCCTGCTCCTGCTACAACATTTGCGCATTTGGATGCCACCACAGTATTATCGCGTAAAATTGCTGAATTGGGAATTTACCCAGCAGTAGATCCATTAGACTCGACCTCAAGAATCTTAACTGCAGATATTCTTGGAAATGAACACTATGACTGTGCTCAACGAGTTAAAGAACTATTACAACGCTATAAAGAACTACAAGACATCATTGCCATTTTAGGGATGGAAGAACTTTCTGAAGAAGATAAACTTGCTGTGGGGCGTGCACGACGTGTACAGCGGTTCTTATCGCAGCCCTTTCATGTTGCTGAGCAATTTACGGGAATCCCTGGCGTTCTTGTTGATATAAAAGATACTATTAAAGGGTTTAACATGATTATGGACGGTGAGCTAGATCACTTGCCAGAAGCCGCATTCAACCTCAAAGGGACAATTGAAGACGCCATTGAAGCAGGCGAGAAAATGTTAGCCGAAGCTTAATTTTAATTTTTAGGATGTACTTAGAAATCGTTTCTCCCGAAACTACACTATTTAAAGGCGACGTGGACAGCGTTTCTGTCCCTGGCGTCACTGGTGAATTTGAAATGCTTAATAACCACGCCCCTGTTGTTTCAATATTGAAAGAGGGTTACGTAAAAATCAGTGGTTCTATCGAAATCGATGAAGAAAATATTTCAAAATTCGAAAAAAAAGATAGAGGATACTGGTTGGCTATCAACTCTGGAACTATTGAAATGAATGCTAATAAGATTATTGTATTGGCAGATTAGTTCCTTTTTTGTCCAAAATAAAATAACTCCAAATTATAAATTTGGGGTTATTTTTTTGCCTCATTCTCCCTTGAAATTGGCCTTACGTTTGTCCAGAAAGGCCGATGTACCTTCCTTAAAATCATTCGTCCCAAAACATTTGGCAAATTCTAAGATTTCTACGTCATAGCCGTTAATACCCGTTTGATAATGGGCATTTACTGCACGAATGGCTCCAGCTATGGCCAAAGGCCCGTTGCGTTTGATGTGCTCGGCCAAGCGGTAACAATAGTCCAACAACTCATCTGCTGCAGTTACAGCGTTAACCAACCCCCATGTCTCGGCTTTTGATGCATCAATCATTTGAGCGGTTGTAATTAATTCCAACGCACGCCCTTTGCCTACCAATTGAGTTAGGCGCTGTGTACCGCCATAGCCTGGAATAACGCCAAGACTAACCTCCGGAAGGCCCATTTTTGCATGATCGCTTGCCACTCGAAAATGAGCTGCCATGGCCAATTCCAAACCCCCGCCCAACGCAAAACCATTAATGGCTGCAATGACCGGAATCTCTAATTGTTCTACAAAATTAAATAACGATTGTTGGCCCTCACGAGACAATTCGGCGGCTTGTTGCTCCGTAAAATTGGCAAATTCACTAATGTCTGCACCAGCCACAAAAGCTTTGTCGCCACTACCTGTTAGGATAATAGCTCGAATGGTAGCATCCGATTTTGCCTCTGTAAAAGCGCTGTGAAGCTCAGAAATTGTGGCTTTGTTCAAAGCGTTTAATTTTTTTGGTCGCTCAATAGTGATGGTCAAAACACCATCATTTTTTTGGGTTAAAATGGTATGATATGTCATAGTCACTGTTGTTTTGGAAACGTTACGCTAAAGGTTGTGCCTTTGCCTAAGTTGGTCTTGAAAGAAATTGTCCCGCGGTAGGTTTCAATTATATTTTTTACCATAGGAAGCCCAAGTCCCATACCACTAGTTTTGGTGGTAAATTTAGGTTGAAATATTTGTTCTCCAATAGAGTCTTCAATTCCTATCCCGTTATCTTTAACTTGAATGAAAACGCTGTGGAAATCATCTTCCAAAACAACTTCAATTTTTGGGGTTCTTTGTTCCGGAATGGACTGAATCGCATTTTTGACCAGGTTGGTAACCACCCGATTCAATTGATCTTTATCGGCAGTAGCTAAAATGTGAGTTTCCGAAGACTTAAATCGAACATGGTCTGCTGGAAATATCTCCAAAGCCCGTTCGACAACCTGAACGATATTAAGAGTCTCGAGATTTTGAGTTGGCATTTTAGCAAAATTAGAAAATGCTTCCGCGATTTTACTTAAGGTGTCGATTTGTTGAATCAATGTTTTACTGTATTCATCCAACTTTTTACGGATATTTTTATCGTTTTGATCAAACTTTCGTTGGAAACTTTGAACCGTTAATCGCATGGGAGTTAAAGGGTTTTTGATTTCATGAGCCACTTGTTTGGCCATTTCGCGCCAAGCTTGTTCTCGTTCGCTAGATGCTAGTTTTTTTGCACTATCTTCCAAATCGTCAATCATTGCATTGTATGATTCTACGAGAGATTTAATTTCAGAAGTGACCCCTTCAAGGGCGATTTTTTTGTTCTGTTTTTCGAAGCGTGTTTGGTGCATTTTATCACTGATTGCTTTCAAGGATTTGGTGATGAATTTGGACATAAAATACGCAAAAATAATGGCCACAAAAATCATAATGATGTACGCATATCCCAAACGCCCAAGAAATTCTTTCAATTCGGCAGAGTTTAAAGAATTATCGTCATAATATGGAACATTTAAGATGGCCAAAGGTTTGGATGATTGATCATTGAGAACGAGATATGACGCTCTGTAATTTCCATCCAAAAGTTGGTTTTTTTCTACAAATCGCTTTGATGATATTTGATTAAGAGTGTCTAAAATATAAGGCAACAGCTTCTGGATATTTGGATCATTTTCCAATCGGGGTTTGGAGGTTTTAATAAGCTGACCGTCCAAATCATACAGGTTAAATGTAACATTATGAATGTTGGCTATCTCATAAATTTTATCTTTAAAAATAAACGGTAGATTATTGGGCTTGACTTCCCAAGTAGAGGCCTTAAGAACATAATTGATACTGGAAACAAGTTGAGCTTCTTTCCGCTCCAAGCGTTTTTGATGATAATCTTGAGATTGTTCGTTGTATTGATAGATCGTTACTGCGGCTATCAGAATTGAAGCCAAAACTACAAGAAGAATCATGTAGAAAAAAATTCTGGAGCTTAAGGACAAATTGCGCTTGGCCATTCAAGTTTTCTTTTTTATAAATATAACAAAAATGAGGCATTCGCTGCTTTAGCTCTGGCGTGTCGTTTTGTATAATCGAATGCCAAGCATCAAAATCACGGCTAATCCAATAAGTCCAATTATGCCATAAACCATATTTAGAGTGTTTTTTAAAATCACTAAAAACACAATCGCAAATAAGAGTAGAGTGGCACCTTCATTCCACAAGCGCATAAAATTTGAAGAGTATTTTATGTTGTCGTTTTGGAGGGCTTTAAACATTAGGTGCGTTTTTAATTGATATGCAATGAGTAGGACCACAAAAGCCAATTTGGCATGCATCCACGGTTGTTCTATCCAATAGGGTGCTAGGTGTAGCAACCACAAAGCAAATACCGTTGCCAAAATCGCAGAGGGCCAAGTGATGATATACCACAAGCGTTTGGCCATCAGTTTGAGTTGTTGGGATAAAACCTCCTTTTCAGGAGAAGATTTTTGATGGGCTTCGATGTGATAGATGAACAATCTGGGGATGTAAAAAAGCCCTGCAAACCAAGTAATTACAAAAATCAAGTGCAAGGATTTAATATAGTTGTATTCCATTAGGAGTCTTTTAGATTTAATCTCATTTATCTTTGTAAACAATAGGCCGTTGCATGGATCGATAACACATCTGGAATTGGAAACGCGATCCAAACGCCCAATTCCCCGTACCATAAAGGTAATATAAAAATCAAAGGAATAAAGAAAAATCCTTGTCTGGGCAATATTTTAAGGAAGGCCAGAATGGCTTCGGCAGCGGCCTGAAAATAATCAGAGACTGAAACTTTAGCCATCTAATTGGTGGTTGGTACTTTAGCGGCCCAAGTTTTGATCCAACTGGCCAATAAATTAACCCAGTTGGGATCGTCATTTAAGCAAGGAATGGTTGTGAAATCGCTGCCCCCTGCTTCATGAAATATTTCTTCCCCTTCCATGGCAATTTCCTCCAAAGTTTCCAAGCAGTCGCTCACAAATGCTGGGGTAACAATGGCCATGTTTGTTAGGCCCTCTTTACCCAATCGCTCAATGGTGCGGTCGGTGTAGGGCCTTAACCATGGATCGAATCCTAAACGAGACTGAAAAGCAGTTGAATACGTGTCGGGCTCTAAATTTAGATATTCCCCTACCAATCTGGTGACCTCAACGCATTGGTGTTTGTAACAATACGCATGGGCTTTGGAGGCCGTACTACAACAGGATTTGTCCATTTTACAATGAGATTTAGTAACGTCACTTTTACGAATGTGCCGTTCTGGAACCCCATGATATGAAAACAGTAAATGCTGATAATGTGTACCCTTTAAGTGCGATTTGATAGATTCCGATAGCACTCTGATGTAATCAGGATTGTTATAAAATGGCGGTAAATGCTCCAAAGTCATTTTTGGGAAAAATTCTTGTTGTAAGTCTTGTGCTAGTACCAATATGGTTTCTGTGGTGGCCATGGCAAATTGGGGGTACAAAGGGATCAATAAAACGTCTGTTACCCCTTGATCTGATAGGCGCTGAAGGCCTTTTTTAATGGACATGCTTCCGTAGCGCATGGCCAGTTCTACTGGCGCATCAACTTGATGTTGGACCTTGTCTTTGAGCCGCTCGGAAAGCACAATCAAAGGGGAGCCCTCGTCCCACCAAATTTTTTGATAGGCCTTGGCCGAAGCCTTGGGGCGCGTATTCAAAATGATCCCTCGAACAAGTAATGTTCGAGCCCATTTTGGAACATCAATCACGCGTTCGTCCATTAAAAATTCGTCTAAATATTTTCTAACATCCTTTGGATTGGGGCTATCTGGTGATCCCAAATTCACTAATAAAATACCTTTCATTTTTCGTTCAATTAGTTAATCGATTGTATGTATTTTTTTGGTGTTGTACCGTAGTGTTTTTTAAATGCTGCAATAAAATGACTGGCAGTGCTGTAACCAACTTTAAGCCCCACCTCGTTCACGTTGTGGGTTCCAGTTTCCAATAATTTTCGGGCCAATTCCATTTTGTAATCAAATAAGAAACCATACACGGTTGTACCATAAATTTGCTTGAACCCCTCTTTTAATTTCTTTAAACTCAAATCAATTTCATGGGCCAAATCGGCAAGCGATGGGGGTTCAGAGATTCGATTGATAATGATGTCCTTTGCACGTTTTATTTTAAGAACATTAGATTCGTCTGCCAAAAAAGGACATTGTTCCACATTCACGTCTTCGCCCCTGTTAAAATACAAACTTAACAACTCATACACTTTGGCTTTATAATACAATTCCCGAAGATTTGAATTTAGGTTGTAATTGATAACTTGGTTTAGGACCACAGCCATCGACGGCGATATGTAGCCATCCTTGTAATATTTTTTTTGTTTATTGTTTTCCTTTAAAAATGAAATATAATTGGCCTCGTGCGAGAATAACCCATGAAACTTTTTGATGGAGATTAACACTGAAACCACCCAGGTTTTGGGGTTGGTAATAAGATGGATTGGCAAATCGCGTTGAGGGTTATATAACAAAAGGGAATTTTCTTCGGGAATATTGAGGGTGTAAGTGTTGTTGTTAAAACAAAATTGGGTACTTCCTTTCAAGCAAAAATGAAGCTGAATAAACGAGCTGTCAATGGCCTTTTCCAGTACGGTTGGTTCCTCAGATTCATTTTGAAAGGTCATGACTTTAAACCCCGCTTCAATGGCTGTTTCGTCAAAGGTCCCTACAGCGATACTTTTTGAATCATTGCCCAACGGGTTAGAAATTTCTTTATTTAGATTCATTTTAAATAAAATTGCGTTATTTTTTGAATTTTAATCTGTAAAATAACTTCGAATTGCAAAAATAAGGAATTATTTTTGACAAAACTCTAAACGACAAATAAAGTTCCTCTAGCGTTATTTTTTGTTTTTAATTGGTATTACATTTGCCCTGCATAGCGATACAACCCAACCCATGCAAGAACTAAATAGCGAAATTTCTACCGCCTTTTACGTTGTCGGTATCAATTACAAAAAAGCCGATGCCGAGCTCCGAGGTAAGTTTAGCTTGAGCCCCACCAAAAAAGCCAACTTGCTTGCCCAATCAAAATCTTGTGGCATTGAAAGCATTATTGCGATTTCCACGTGCAACAGAACAGAAATTTATGGGTTTGTGAACCACCCATCGGAGTTGGTTACCTTGCTTTGTGGCAATACAACTGGAACCATTCAAGATCTAGAGCGCGTGGCTTATATTTACAAAGACGCCGAAGCGATGGAGCACATGTTTCGAGTGGGGGCAGGATTAGACAGTCAAATCCTGGGTGATTTTGAAATCATCAGTCAGTTGAAGTCTAGTGCTGTGATTTCCAAAAAGTATCAATTGCTTAGCCCGCTCCAAGAACGGCTTGTTAACTCTGTCATTCGGGCCAGTAAACGCATAAAAAACGAAACAGAATTGTCCTCTGGCGCAACATCGGTTTCGTTCGCTTCTGTTCAATATATTTTGAATACTGTTGACGATGTGGCGAATAAAAATATTTTACTTTTTGGAACCGGAAAAATTGGCAGAAACACTTGTGAAAATTTGATAAAACACACCAAAAATGAACACATTACGCTGATTAACAGAACCCGTGAACGGGCCGAAAAATTGGCAGGAAAATTTAAAGTGTTAGCCAAAGATTACAGCCAATTGCAAGAGGAAATTGAAAAAGCCGACATTTTGATAGTCGCAACGGGTGCGCAAAACCCAACCATCGACCAACAACTCATTCATGCTGAAAAAAAACTCGTCATACTGGATTTGTCTATCCCAAAAAATGTGGATGACAATGTAACCAATTTGCCCTACGTTAGATTAACTCACCTTGACGAACTCTCTGGAATAACCGATCAAACCCTTAAAAAAAGACAAGCGTATATTCCAGTTGCAGAACACATTATTAAGGAAGTCATGTCAGAATTTGAGGCTTGGATCGAACACCGGAAATATGCTCCAACCATAAAAGCTTTAAAAGAAAAATTAAGCGGTTTTGCCGAAAATGAAATTAAACTTCAGCGCCGTAAAATTTCAAATTTTAATGACGATCAAGCGGAACTCATTAGTGCTAATATCGTTCAAAAAATCACCAACCATTTTGCCCATCATCTTAAAGAAGACCGCAACGCTTCGGAGCGTAGTCTTGAAATTATTCATAAAATCTTCCAATTAGAACCGTAGAACATGTCACACACCATTCGCATCGGAACACGTGACAGTCAGTTGGCCCTTTGGCAGGCCAAAACTGTTCAAGAACAATTGGAAAAACTTGGTCACAGCACAGTGCTTGTTCCTGTAAAATCTACTGGTGACATGGTGCTAAATAAACCCATTTATGAATTGGGTATCACTGGTGTTTTTACGCGCACTCTTGATATTGCCTTGCTCAATGAGGACATCGATATCGCTGTTCATTCCCTAAAAGATGTTCCTACAATTTTACCTCAAGGAATCATCCAAGCTGCTGTTCTCAAGCGTGGAAACGTAAGAGACACTCTTGTTTTTAAAGACAATGAAGAGTTTTTAGCCCAAAAAGAAGCCGTCATTGCTACCGGCAGTCTGAGACGAAAAGCACAATGGCTGAACCGCTATCCCACGCACACCGTTGTTGGATTGAGAGGAAATGTAAATACCCGATTGGAAAAACTCGAATCAAACACCAGTTGGAACGCCGCTATTTTTGCCGCTGCTGGCATTGGTCGCTTAGGATTAACCCCGAAAAACGCTGTAAACCTCGATTGGATGGTGCCTGCGCCAGCGCAAGGTGCCGTCATGATTGCCTGTTTAGAATCTGATGAAAAAACGCTTGATGCCTGTCAAGCCCTGAATCATGAGGATACTGAAATTTGTACTACTATGGAGCGGATTTTTCTAAACAAACTCGAAGGTGGTTGTAGTGCCCCAATTGGTGCATTAGCTTTTATAAAAAACGATGAAATGCATTTTCATGGTATTATTTTAAGCGAAGATGGCACAAAAAAAATAGAGGTCAAACGGACTGCGGCGGTCGGAAAACATAACGCTTTGGTGGATGAATGCTTGGAATTTATTTTGGAGCGTGGCGGAAAAAATTTAATTCACAAAGGCGGGGTAAAACAACAAGAAACCACCATTTACTCGTCGAAAACCTTAAGCGCTGGACAATACGATTTATTCCCAAAAACAGTGAAGGCAGAAAGCTCTGATTTTGTAAAAACGGCACCCAATCGCATAAAACCCTCACTGTTAAAAGCCCCTTACGAACACGTCATTATCACAAGTAAAAACGGAGTTGACGCCATTCTTAACAATTGCCCTACTGAGGAATTAAACTTTAAACACATTTATTGTGTAGGGCGACGCACAAAAAAATTAATTGAGCAAAAAATCGGACCCGTTAAGATTAGTGCTAAAAACGCCAAAACATTAGCAGAGACTCTAGCGCCGCTGTTAAACGGCAGTGAGGTCACCTATTTTTGCAGCGACATAAGAAGAGACGACCTCCCCGATATATTATCAAAACACAATATTAAAATAAACGAAGTTGTGGCTTACAGCACAAAACTTGAAGCGCCTACATTACCCAAATCGATAGAAGGTGTTCTGTTTTATAGCCCATCCACCGTTCAAAGTTTTTTAGTAAACAACACGCCATCTTGTGTCGCATATTGCATTGGGGAGAGTACCGCCAAAGAAGCTCAAAAATATTTTAAAACAATTCGAATCGCCAAAATCCCAACAGTGGAAAGTGTAATAGAATTGGTCAATGAAGACTATGTTTGAAAATGAAAGCAATGATTAAAAACGATTTATTCTTAAGAGCATTAAAAGGAGAAACGGTACAACGCCCTCCCGTTTGGATGATGAGACAGGCAGGCCGTTACTTGCCAGAATTTATGGCCATCCGCGAGAAATATGACTTTTTCACACGCTGCAGAACGCCTGAACTGGCTAGTGAAATTACCGTACAACCCATCCGACGATTTGGGATGGATGCCGCCATCTTATTTTGCGACATACTAGTCATCCCACAAGCCATGAACATCGAGGTTCAAATGAAGCCCAATTTTGGCCCCTACCTGCCCAACCCAATTCGGCAACAAAGCGACGTGGATAACGTGAGAGTTCCAGATGTAAAAGAAGAATTGGATTATGTCTATAACGCAATTAAAGCCACAAAAGAATTGCTCAATGATGAGATTCCGTTGATTGGATTTGCAGGATCGCCATGGACGATTTTATGTTATTGCGTTCAAGGGCAGGGCAGTAAAAATTTTGATAAAGCCAAAGCGTTTTGCTTTTCTAACCCTGTTGCGGCACATCAATTGTTACAAAAAATTACCGAAACCACCATTGCATACTTAAAAGAAAAAGTGAAAGCAGGAGTGAATGCCGTACAAATTTTTGATTCGTGGGGAGGGATGTTATCCCCAACCGATTATCAAGAGTTTTCATGGCAATACATCAATCAAATTATAGAAGCGCTAAAAGATGACGCGCCAGTAATCGCATTTGGAAAAGGATGCTGGTTTGCATTAGGTGAAATGGCTAAATCCAAGGCCTCTGCCCTTGGTGTAGATTGGACTTGCTCGGCTCGAAATGCACGCTATTTGACTGGGGGGAATATTACACTTCAAGGAAATTTTGACCCTTCAAGATTACTCTCTTCTCCTGCAAAAATCACCAAAATGGTTCATCAGATGATAGATGAATTTGGAAAAGACAAATACATCGTAAATCTTGGCCACGGCATATTACCCAATATTCCTGTAGACCATGCCAAAGCATTTATTGATGCTGTAAAATCCTATAATTCATAACTCCCGAAACCTGCTTATCATGAAAGAAAAATTTTACAATTACATTGAACATTTGCAAGACCAAATCACTTCTAAGCTCGAAGAGATTGACGGTAAAGCAAAATTTAAAGAAGACCTTTGGACTCGAAGCGAAGGGGGCGGAGGACGTACTCGAGTCATTCAAAACGGAAACGTTTTTGAAAAAGGCGGCGTGAATATTTCTAAAGTCCATGGCCCACTTCCTAAAACCATGCAAAGCTATTTTAATGTGGGTGATGTTGATTTTTTTGCCTGTGGGCTCAGCTTGGTTATCCATCCCAAAAGCCCCATGGTGCCGACCGTACATGCCAATTGGCGCTATTTTGAAATGTATGATAAAGAAGGAACTATTGTAGATCAGTGGTTTGGCGGTGGACAAGATTTAACCCCGTATTATTTGTTTGAAGAAGATGCTGTGCATTTCCACAGCGTTTGTAAAACTGCCTGCGATAAACACAATAAAACCTTTTACGACGATTACAAAAAACGTTGCGATGAATACTTCTACAACAGCCATCGAGACGAAGCTCGAGGAATTGGGGGTTTATTTTTTGATTACTGTAAAGCCGACGACACCATGACCATGCCGCAGTGGTACGCTTTTGTCACAGAAGTTGGCGACAGTTTCTTGGAGGCTTACACCCCCATTGTTGAAAAAAGAAAAAATCTTCCCTACACAAAAGCCCAACGCGATTGGCAAGAAATCAGGCGAGGGCGTTACGTCGAGTTTAATTTGGTGCACGACAAAGGCACCTTATTTGGTTTAAAAACCAACGGAAGAATAGAAAGTATTTTGATGAGTTTACCTGCACATGTCCAATGGGTTTACGACCATCACCCTGCTCCAAACTCAAAAGAAGAACAATTAATTGAGGTGTTAAAAAACCCTGTTGAATGGATTGATTCAGCTTAAAGCTTAAAGCAATAAGTTTAAAGTTATAGGTTTAAAGTTAAAAGTAATGGTAGATTATAAAAATTACAAAGTATGGCAAAGGGCTCACGAACTTGTGCTTGATATATATCAGATCACTTCAACTTTCCCAAAATCTGAGCAATTCAATCTTGTATCACAAATTAACCGTGCAAGCTTGTCTGTACCAACCAATATTGTAGAAGGTTGTGGTAGAGAAACTCAGAAAGAATTAATAAGATTCCTCTATATTTCGTCAGGTTCTGCTCATGAGTTAGAGTACTTGATTTTGGTGTCAAGTGAATTAAAATTTATCTCCGCAAAAGATTCTAAACCACTTTTAAAAAAAATAGATGAAATTAAAAAAATGTTATTTTCATTAATCAAAACCATTAAAAAATCACTTTAAGCTTTAAGCTTAAAGCTTAAAACTAGTAATTATGTATCCATTACGACGAAACAGACGCTTACGCGCCAACGCATCCATTCGAAGTTTAGTGCGTGAAAACAGCATTACACCAAATGACTTTTTAGTTCCCCTATTCGTTGTTGAAGGTAAAGGGGTTAAAGACGAAATTCCATCGATGCCCAATTATTTTCGTTACAGCTTAGACACCCTTCAACAAGAAGTTAAAACACTTTGGTCTTTAGGGCTTAAGGCCGTTTTATTATTTGTCAAAGTAGAGGACAACCTAAAAGACAACCGTGGAACAGAAGCCCTAAACCCCAACGGATTGATGCAACGCGCCATTAAAACCATAAAAAACACCTGCCCAGACATGCTGGTAATGACGGATGTGGCCTTGGATCCTTATTCGATATATGGCCACGACGGTATTATTGAGCAGGGGCAAATTGTCAATGACCCTACCGTAGATGTTTTGGCGCAAATGAGCGTGTCTCATGCCGAAGCTGGAGCCAACTTTGTAGCGCCCAGCGATATGATGGACGGAAGGATTTTAGGCATTCGTGAAGCACTGGAAGATGATGGTTTTGTTAATACGGGCATTATGAGTTATAGTGCCAAATACGCCTCCTCATTTTATGGCCCGTTTAGAGAGGCGCTGGATTCTGCACCAGCAGAACAAGACCACATTCCAACAGATAAAAAAACCTATCAAATGGACTGTGGAAGCCGCTTTGAAGCCCTGCGCGAAACGGAAATGGATATTGATGAAGGTGCCGATATTGTGATGGTCAAGCCCGGTTTGGCGTATTTGGATATCATCAGAGACGTAAAAAACGAATTTGATGTGCCTGTTGCGGCCTATCAGGTGAGTGGCGAATATGCCATGATTAAAGCGGCAAGTGATAAAGGATGGATGGACCACGACCAAGCGGTACTCGAAACCACCATGGCGTTTAAACGTGCTGGCGCAGACCTTATTGCGAGTTATTTTGCTAAAGATGTTGTAAAGCTGATTGGCTAAAATCTTGACAAAGCTCAGAATTTTTAGTAAATCACCATTAGAAACGCTCCCAAATCGATTCTACAACCCATGAAAAACCTACAGTCAAATGAAAAAGCGCCCAAAACTAATGTTATTTTTTAGTTATCTTTAAGGTCAAACTACAAAACAATATGAACAGATTAAAACAAATTCTTAAGTGGACAATCTTAAGTATTTTTGGCCTTATTGCGCTACTCTACATCACGGATACCGACTACCTCCTAAAGGCGGTAAGAACCATTTATGCCAAAGGATACAACACCGCCTATTTGGAAGATTATAAAGAATTTGACAATGTTGAAATTCAAAACGATTTACCTCAACCCTGGCCAAATCATAAAGACTACAACAGCGTATCTGAAACCAAACGCCTTCAAAAATACAATGATGCTTATGGCACCATCGCCTATGTGATTATTAAAAACGATAGCATTTGGTTTGAAAATTACTACGGTGGTTTTGATGAAAATTCAAAAAGTAATTCCTTTTCAATGGCCAAAAGTTATGTGTCTGGACTCTTGGGCAAAGCCATTGAAGAGGAGTATATAAAAAGTTGGGATCAACCCGTAAGTGATTTTTTTCCTGAATTTAGCGAAGGTCTGGCCGCAAAAATGACCGTTGGCGATTTGTCCTCTATGGCCTCTGGGACCAATTGGGATGAAAAATACTATTCCCCACTATCCATTACCACACGAGCCTATTTTGATGATGATTTGGAAAAAGTTATTCTTGGGCTTAAAGTGGTCGATGAACCCGGTCAAGCGTATAAATACTCCAGTGGCGATACGCAACTCTTGGCGATGGTCATTGAAAAAGCAACAGGCAAAAAACTCTACGATTACCTTACAGAAAGCTTTTGGAAACCTTTAGGAAGTGAAAACCCAACCCTATGGCAAGTTGATAGCGAAGAACATGATCTGGTAAAAGCCTACTGCTGTATTGCGAGTAATGCTAAAGATTTTGCTCGCTTTGGTAAACTCTATAAAGACCACGGTAAATGGAACGGCAAACCGCTTTTAGACTCCACGTTTGTAGCAACCTCATTAACCCCTAGATTTGCCGAAAGCCCACAATACGGCTATGGGTTTTGGCTGCAAAAACGCAACGACAAGTCGTTTTTTATGATGCGAGGTCACTTGGGGCAGTACGTGATTGTAGAACCCGAGGACAACATCATTATCGTTCGATTAGGGCATCAAAAATCCCCCGGTGCAGCCGAACAAATATTTTCTGATGATATCTCAATTTATATCGAAGAAGCTTATAATATGTTAAACCATGCTGTCCAAACTCAACCTTGAAAACGTCTTATTTTTAGACATTGAAACCGTTCCAGAGGTTCAAAATTTTTTGGATTTATCCAATGAAAAACAGCAGCTTTGGGCCTTAAAATCGCAATACCAACGTAAGGACGATTACTCTGCCGAAGCGTTCTACCACAAAGCGGGTATTTGGGCCGAATTTGGAAAAATTATTTGCATTTCTGTGGGGTATTTTGCCCCCGATCAAGATGTTAGATCCTTTAGAATTACCACGTTTTCAGGAGATGAAGTCTCTATATTAAAACAGTTTAAATCGTTATTACAAACCCATTTTAGCCGCCCAAAACACTTGCTTTGTGCCCATAACGGTAAGGAATTTGACTTCCCGTACATCGCGCGAAGAATGCTGATTCACCGTATTAAACTGCCTCAAAAATTAAACTTATTTGGAAAAAAACCATGGGAGGTGCCTCATTTAGACACATTGGAACTGTGGAAATTTGGAGATTACAAACACTATACGTCATTAAAATTACTAACCAACGTTCTGGGAGTCCCATCACCAAAAGATGACATCGATGGAAGCGAAATTTACGACGTATATTACCACGGCAATGACCTTTATCGCATCATTGAATATTGTCAAAAAGATACTATAGCCGTGGCGCAAATACTGCTACGCCTACGCGGTGAAGACTTGCTGAGCGATCACGAAATTACGTATATTTAGACAATGGAAAAACCCCTCCTTAGTGTAAAAAACGTATCGATATCTTTCGCCCATGGCGGCACCGACAGTACTGTTGTTCAACAGGTTTCATTTGATGTTTTGTCTAACGAAATTATTGGAATCGTTGGCGAGAGCGGTTCTGGAAAATCTGTAACCTCACTAGCCATAATGCAGCTCTTAACCGAAAGATCCAATGGTAAGATTTCTGGAGAAATACTATTCGATGGTTTGGATTTAATTACGGCGTCCAAACAAGACATGCAGGCCATCCGCGGGGGGCGAATCGCCATGATTTTTCAAGAACCCATGAGTGCCCTAAACCCTTCTATGCGATGCGGTAAACAAGTTGAAGAAATTTTAACTCAACACAATATTGTGCCCGAAAATGAGGCCAAAGAGGAGGTCTTAAAATTATTTGAAAACGTCAAAATTCCGACTCCAAAAGATGTTTTTTACAAATACCCACACGAACTTTCAGGAGGACAGCAACAACGCATTATGATTGCTATGGCCATCGCTTGTAAGCCCAATCTTTTAATTGCTGATGAACCTACAACGGCTTTGGATGTGACGGTCCAAAAGGACATTATTGAGCTGTTAAAATCTATTCAAAAGAAGACAAAAATGAGTGTCATTTTTATCAGTCACGATTTGACTTTGGTGTCTGAAATTGCGGACAAAACTGTGGTGATGTACAAAGGAAAAGTGGTCGAGAAAGGCCTCACAAAGGATGTTTTTTTAAAACCAAAAGAGCGTTATACTAAGGCGCTCATTGCAGCTCGGCCGTCCTTGAGCCATCGGCCAAAACGACTGCCTACAATTGATCATATTCTATCGAATTCTATTGCTTCTGAAATCATATCAAAAAAGGATCGAGAGCAATACCATTCAAAAATTTATGAGCACCCCCCGCTTTTGGAGGTTGTAAATCTTGAAAAGATCTACTTCAAAACAACAGGGCTTTTTTCCAAAAAGCAGGGTTTTAAAGCGGTCGACGGTGTGAGTTTTAAACTCTATGAAGGAGAGACATTAGGATTAGTGGGCGAGTCTGGCTGTGGGAAATCCACCTTAGGGAAAGCCATTTTACAACTTGATAAGGCCACTTCAGGAACCATTTTATACAAAGGAAAAGATTTGGCAAAACTGAGCCATTCCGAGATTCGAAATTTGAGAAAAGAACTGCAAATTATTTTTCAAGATCCCTTTGCATCACTTAACCCCAGATTGACCGTTGGGCAAGCCGTTGTGGAACCTATGATGGTTCATAAAATCTATAAAACTAAAACTGCTGCTATTGAAAATGCAAAAGTTATTTTGCAAAAAGTGGGACTGGAAACGGATGCTTTTGATCGATATCCCCACCAATTTTCTGGCGGTCAGCGCCAGCGAATAGGTATCGCCCGAACGATTGCTGTTCAGCCCAAATTAATTGTTTGTGATGAATCAGTATCTGCCCTAGACATTTCAGTACAAGCTCAGGTTTTGAATCTGTTAAATTCGTTAAAAGAAGAGTTTGGATTTACTTATATTTTTATTTCCCACGACTTGGCAGTTGTAAAATATATGGCGGATCAATTGCTTATTATGAATCAAGGGAAAATAGAAGAAAAGGGGGAAGCCGACCAGGTGTATAACCACCCGAAAAAACCTTACACAAAACGCTTAATTGGAGCGATTCCAAAAGGATTATAAAATCATTTCTGGAATATCGCCTTGCACAACTAGGGTGCCTTCTGTCGCCGCTTTGATCTCCTCTATACTAACCCCTGGAGCGCGCTCCAACAGCTTAAATCCTTCACTTGTGATTTCAAGAACTGCAAGATTGGTTACAATTTTTTTGACACATCGAACACCTGTTAAAGGCAGTTTGCATCGCTCCAACAATTTGGACTCTCCGCGTTTGTTGGTATGCATCATGGCAACAATGATGTTTTCGGCGCTAGCCACCAAATCCATGGCACCACCCATACCTTTAACCAATCGACCAGGAATTTTCCAATTGGCAATGTCACCATTTTGAGCCACTTCCATGGCTCCTAAAATGGTCAAATCGACATGCTGGCCTCGAATCATAGAAAAACTCATGGCGGAGTCAAAATAACTGGCCCCATCAAGGGCGGTTATGGTTTGCTTCCCGGCATTGATTAGATCGGCGTCTTCCTCGCCTTCGTAGGGGAATGGACCCATTCCTAAAATACCGTTTTCACTTTGAAATTCGACTTCGATATCATCCCGTACAAAATTGGCCACCAACGTTGGGATTCCAATTCCTAGATTGACATAATACCCGTCTTTGACTTCCTTTGCGATTCGCTTTGCAATTCCATTTTTATCCAACATAATATTACGATTTTGGGGTTAGGGTTCGTTGTTCTATTCGTTTTTGGTAGTGGGTTCCCTGAAAAATTCGTTGAACAAAAATTCCAGGAATATGAATTTGATTGGGGTCCAACTCGCCTGCCGGCACGAGTTCTTCAACCTCAGCAACGGTTATTTTGGCTGCGCCACACATGTTGGGATTAAAATTTCGGGCCGTTCCTTTGAAAATTAAATTCCCAGCGGTGTCTCCTTTCCATGCTTTTACGAAAGAAAAATCGGCTTTAAAGGCGTGCTCAAGAACATACATTTTGCCGTTAAACTCGCGAGTTTCTTTGCCTTGAGCAACTTCCGTTCCAAAGCCAGCTGGGGTATATATGGCCGGAAATCCTGCTTGAGCTGCTCTGCAACGTTCGGCTAAAGTTCCCTGTGGAATTAGTTCAACTTCCAATTCTCCAGAAAGCATCTGGCGTTCAAACTCGTCGTTTTCGCCGACGTAGGATGAAATCATTTTCTTAATTTGACGCTTTTGCAGTAGTAATCCCAAGCCAAAATCGTCTACTCCTGCATTGTTTGAAATACAGGTAAGATCCGATACATTGAGTGCTACAAGCTCTGCAATGGCATTTTCTGGAATCCCACACAATCCAAATCCACCCAAAAGAAAGGTCATTCCATTTTCAACCCCTTGTAGTGCCTCTTGAACATTGTTTACAGTTTTTGTTATCATGATAAAGAGTTTAAATGTTGATCTTATTAAAAGTCAATATCTGGTGTAATTGTTTGTTGAGTTTGAAGGCCGCCATCATCTTCAAGGGCAGTATCACATTCTGTTGATATGCTTATTGATTCTGGCTTCTCAAATTCGTCCTTCGAAATTCCAAGAGCTTCAATAGCGTAGCATCCTTTCATATAGTTGGCCCAAATGGGGAGGGCCATGGAAGCACCCTGCCCGTAGGTTATGGTTTTGAAATGAGTGGCCCGATCTTCACCTCCAACCCATACGCCTGTGACTAAATTTGGTACCATTCCCATAAACCAGCCGTCACTGTGATTTTGTGTTGTCCCTGTTTTTCCCGCAATGGGGTTGTCAAATTCGTAGGGATATCCTGTCACGATTTCCTTATATACCGTTTGATTTTTGGCGACACTATGGCGTAAACGCTGACCTGAACCAAATTTCGTAACACCTTCCAAAAGATTGACAATAACATAGGCAATTTCTTCGCTAATAACATCTCTAGTTTCTGGGGAAAATTGATACAATAATGTGCCGTTTTTATCTTCAATTCGAGTGACCATAACGGGCTTTGTGTAAACCCCCTTGTTTGCAAAGGCGCCATAAGCAGCAACCATTTCGTAAATACTGAGGTCTGGCGTTCCTAAAGCAATGGATGGTACAGCAGGAATGTTTTGTTCTACGCCAAGTCGTTTGGCTAGGTCAATCACTGGCTGTGGGCCAATCTCGTTCATAAGTCGGGCTGTAATAGTATTGCGGGAATTTGCAAGTGCGGATTTCAAAGTTTCAAATCCCGAATAATTTGTACTGGAATTTTTCGGGGTCCAAGGTTTTACGTTGCCAAATTTATACGCTGGTATTGTAATTTGTGCTTTTGGCAGTGTGTCGCAAGGCGATAAATGCAGCTGATCTATCGCAGCGGCGTACACAAACGGCTTAAATGTAGAGCCAACTTGTCGTTTGCCTTGCTTTACCATATCATACTGAAAGTGTTTGTAATCAAACCCGCCTACCCATGATTTAACAAACCCTGTTTGCGGCTCCATAGACATCATCCCTGCCCTTAAAAACGATTTGTAGTACCGCATGGAATCCATAGGGGTTAGGATGGTGTCAATTTCGTTATTGGGTGCGGTCCACGAGAAAATTTTCATGGGAGTGGGTTGCTTAAAAGACGCTACAATTTCTTCAACAGGTTTCTTCAAATCATAACGCATCTTGCGCCAACGTTCGGATCTTTTCATCCCCAAGTTTAAAAGCTTCTCTATTTCTTCCTGTTCAAGTTCTAAAAATGGTGTTGTTGGATTTCTGCGTTTGGTATTTTGAACAAAAAACTCTGCTTGCAACGCTTTCATGTGGTCAGAAACAGCAGTTTCAGCAATGGTCTGCATGCGAGAATCTATGGTTGTATAGACTTTTAAACCGTCTTTGTAGATGTTGTACCGCTCGCCATTGGGTTTGTAATTCTCTTTTTGTTTGACCCAATCTTTTAAAAATTCTTTTAGATAAGCGCGAAAATAGGTTGCTATTCCCTCCCGATGAGATTCTGGAGTATAATTTAAGTCTAATGGTGTTTGTTGCAAAGAATCTTTTACGGTTTCAGATATGAAGCCGTATTTAGCCATTTGAGATAGCACGACATTTCGACGGTTTTTTGTGCCAATCGGATTTCGTTTGGGTCTTGGATTGTAAAGGGAGGAATTTTTAAACATCCCAACCAACATGGCAGATTCTTTCAAGGTCAAGTCCATCGGCTCTTTGCCAAAGTAAATTCGAGCGGCACTTCGGATGCCATCGGCATTGTTGCCAAAGTCGTAAATATTGAAGTATTGCGCAATAATTTCTTCTTTAGTATATTGTTTTTCGAGTCGGGTAGCTATGACCCATTCCTTAATTTTTTGGGTTATTCGACCTAGGGTGTTTCTGGAGCCCTCCCCATGGAAGAGTTGTTTGGCAAGTTGTTGGGAAATGGTACTTGCTCCGCCGCCTTTACCGAGCTTAAATAAGGCACGTAATGTTCCTCTAGCGTCAATCCCTGCATGGTCATAATACCGAATATCTTCAGTTGCAACCAAAGCATCGACCAAATGTTTTGGCAGTTCGTTGTAGCTTACAGGCGTTCTGTTGTCTTCGAAATAAAATTTTCCTAAAGTTACTCCATCTGAAGACATGATTTCTGTGGCCAAATTGGTGCGCGGATTTTCTAGTGCTGTATGATCTGGCATAGGCCCAAAAGCACCATAGGAAGCAGAAAGAAATACCAAAAGAATTGCGGCAATCCCAGCAAGGAAAATCATCCAAAACAGACGTTTTGGCTTTGAGAAATTAGATTTTTTTTGGTTTACTTTAGCCATAAAATTTCAATTTTACTTCGATTCAATTGAAAATCCAACATCAATTACGCCATTCAAAAGTTCTACGCCATCAATCTGACCCAATTCGCGGTTAGCGTGGGCGATTGTAATTTCATAGGGTCCCGTTTGAGGAAAAATAAAGGGCTTTCTGTGCCCTCGATACCACAGCTTGTGCTCTTTGGTGGTGGTATAGCCGTGGCCGAGCATTGTCCCGTCCGGATTAGCCATAAGAAACTCGAGGGTGTCTTTTTGTATTTGACCATCGGGGTAGTGCATATTTACAATTAAAAACAGGTTGCTAAATGGATACGATTCTGTGGTTCTAATATTCAGAAATAAATCGAAGTTTTGAATCGTGTCCGTGATATTAAATTGATACCGAATTGTTTGCTTTTTTGGCCACCCATTGGGCACCGCGGTGTAGCGATCAAAGGTTGTGTTTTGATGGCAAGAAGTGAGTAAGATCCCCCACAGAATCAATAAAGCAACTTGTTTATACATTGTTTTGAGGCGATTTTTTTTGGAACGTTTTGGGTTGGTTGCGTTTTGAATTTCGTTGTTTCGATTTACGATTACGGCGTCTTTTCTTTGGCTTGTCAAATCGCGTAAGACTGTCTTGGCCAACAACATTTTCAAAGGATTTTTTCGTGTTGGATTCTGGCACACTATCGGAAGAATAATCTTCTAAACTTGATGCTAACTTCCCTTCTTTATTTAGAGAAACTATGGCCTTGGCTTGTTCGATGGTTAGCGTAAACCAATTCATCCAATCTCCTTCGTAGGCGTACCACATTAGCCCCTTAAAAATATCTGTTTTTTGGCACACCGCGGTTCCCTTGTTGGTTTTTAATTTTGTGGTGGCTTTTGGGAATGACTTCAGTGCCTCAAGGTAGGCATCCAATTCAAAATTCAAACAACATTTTAGTTTCCCGCATTGGCCAGCTAATTTTAATGGGTTTAATGATAGTTGCTGGTAACGGGCAGCTGAAGTGCTGACGGAGCGCAAATCGGTTAACCATGTGGAACAACACAACTCACGCCCACACGAACCAATACCCCCAAGTCGGGCGGCTTCTTGGCGCAAACCTACTTGCTTCATTTCAATTCGAATTCTGAATTCTCTAGCATATAATTTTATGAGTTCTCTAAAATCTACCCTAGAGTCTGCCGTGTAATAAAAGGTTGCTTTGCTGCCATCGCCTTGAAATTCTATATCAGAGATTTTCATTTGCAACCGAAGGTCTATGGCGTACTGACGGGCTTTAACTTTGATGGTTTCTTCTTTGTCTCTAGATGCCGTCCAGACGTCAATATCGTTTTGATTGGCTTTGCGGTAGATTTTCTGAACCACTTCCGGATTTTCCGAGATGGTCTTTCGACGCATTTGTACACGAACAAGCTCTCCTGTAAGAGTAACCATCCCAATATCGTGGCCCGAGTTGGCCTCTGTTGCCACAATGTCGCCAATGCTCAGTGGTAAATTTCCTGTGTTTTTATAGTACTGTTTTCGACCATTTTTGAATCTAACCTCAACCCAGTCAAATGGCTTTTCACCGCCAGGAAGGGCCATATTAGAAAGCCAGTCAAATACCGTCAGTTTGTTGCAGGAATCGGTACCGCAAGTCCCGTTGTTTTTGCAACCTCTTGGCTGGCCGTTTTTTGATGTAGAACAACTAGTACATCCCATAGTTTAAGCGACTGGTTTTAATATCGAAATTGAACCCTTTCTGAACAATTTAGTTTTGTAGTAAATATAAACTTATTTCGGCACTTAAAAAATTTGAAACCAGTTGATATTTAATTTACAGTTGAGGCTGATGGTTTTTTTATGGTGTCAAAAATATTCCTTAAATCTTTCTTGTATGGAAGATGATCGGCGCGTCCTTTCTTAAAAATATCGTTGCTGTTGCCCTGCCCTTTACGAAGTGTCTTTTGTTCATCCTTTGGAAGTCTGTTTATTTCCATGCATTGGGTAGAACAGCACTGCTCCATTTCTTTTTTGCACGACTCGCACTGGATGAACAGCAAATGACAGGCCTCATTGGCACAATTCACATGAACGTCTGCAGGAGCACCACACTGATGGCATTGGGCAATAATGTGGTCGGATATTTTTTCGGCGCGTCTGTCGTCGAAAACGAAGTTTTTCCCCAAAAATTTATTCTCCAAACCAAGAGCATCAACTTGTCTGGCATAGTTTATAATCCCGCCCTCGAGTTGATAAACTTGTTTAAATCCTTTGTATTTGTAGTACGCGCTGGCCTTTTCGCAACGGATTCCACCGGTACAATACATGACTAGTTTTTTGGATTCTTTGTGTTCTTTGAGTTGATTTTCAATAATATCCAACGAGTCTCTAAAGGTGTCCACGTCGGGGGTTACGGCATTTTTAAAATGGCCTATTTCACTTTCGTAGTGGTTTCGCATATCTACCAATACGGTGTCTTTATCTTCAATAAGTTCATTAAATTGTTTAGCGTCCACATGGGTCCCAATATCGGTAACATCAAAAGTGTCGTCGTTAAGTCCATCGGCCACAATTTTGCGGCGAACTTTAACTTTAAGTTTTAAGAAGGAAAACATGTCGTGTTCGATGGCAATATTGAGGCGAACATTTTTGAGAAATGAAATGGTGTCCAAATGAGATTTAAATTGATCGAAATTCTCCGCAGGAAGCGACAGTTGGGCGTTGATTCCTTCGTGAGCCACATAAATTCGACCCAACACATCAATGCTGCTCCAAAACAAAAACAGATGATTTCTGAAAATTTCAGGGTTGCCAATTTTGGCATACTTGTAGAAAGAGATGGTCAGCCGGTCCTTCCCTGCTTGACGAATCAGCTCAGCTCTTTCATTATTGCTTAAGTTGTTGTACAGTTGCATGCTATACTCGTTTAAGATTAATGATTAACTAACTACAAATGTAGTCTTTTTTAAAATGAAGCGTGTTGAAGGTTAAATTTTTTTAAAAAGCCCTTGAAGTATATAACTTTTATGTAAAGAAATAGTATTTTAGCAAGAGATAAGCAATCCAAAACAAACAGACGATGAGCAGTGAAAAAGAAGCCAAATTAAAAGCCCTAAAACTAACATTAGATAAACTTGATAAGGCCTACGGAAAAGGGACCGTTATGAAGATGAGTGATGCGCCAATTATTGACGTGGACGTTATCTCCTCGGGTTCATTAGGTCTTGACGTTGCGCTTGGTGTTGGAGGGTATCCTAAAGGTCGAGTGATAGAGATTTATGGTCCTGAATCGTCTGGAAAAACCACCCTAACACTTCATGCCATTGCCGAAACTCAAAAGGCAGGGGGAATTGCGGCCTTCATTGATGCTGAACATGCTTTTGATCGGTTTTATGCTCAAAATTTAGGAGTGGATATTGATAACCTCATAATTTCTCAACCCGACAATGGCGAACAAGCGCTTGAAATTGCAGACAACCTAGTTCGTTCTGGTGCTATAGACATGATTGTCATTGACTCCGTCGCTGCACTAACACCAAAAAGTGAAATTGAAGGCGAAATGGGCGATTCTAAAATGGGCCTCCATGCACGGCTTATGTCCCAAGCCCTAAGGAAACTAACCGGCTCAATCAGTAAAACAAATTGCACCATGATCTTTATCAATCAATTGCGGGAAAAAATTGGGGTTATGTTTGGAAATCCAGAAACGACCACCGGAGGAAACGCCCTGAAATTTTACGCCTCTGTTCGGTTAGACATCAGACGATCCACACAAATCAAAGACAGTAATGGAACCGTCAAAGGGAATAAAACCCGCGTTAAAGTCGTTAAAAATAAGGTGGCACCCCCTTTCAAATTGGCTGAGTTTGACATCATGTACGGCGAGGGCGTTTCGAAAGTTGGCGAAATTCTAGACATTGCCGTAGAGTTTGATATTATTCAAAAAAGTGGATCGTGGTTTAGTTATGATGAAACGAAACTTGGCCAAGGCCGAGATGCCGTGAAACAAATGATTAAGGACAACCCGGATTTAATGGATGAGTTAGAAGTCAAAATTAAATCTGCCATTAAGGGCGAAGCTTAATTAGGCGTCTTGGTTTAGCGCTGTTAGAATACAGTCGTAAGTCGCATCACTCATTTGTTTTAAATTTTCCAAAGTATAATCTTTTGGATCAATAAAAGTGTGCACTTTGGCGCGCATTTGACCGGGGCCTCCACTGAAAAAAGTATATGAAAATCGTTTTTTATTATCAAAAAATGTCATGGGAACCAGGGGTAATCCGTGCTCTACGGATAATTTAAACGCCCCTATTTTAAATCGATCCAAATCTACTGATTCATTGGGGACCCCACCTTCTGGAAAAATACAAATGCTTAGCCCTTGTTGAATGCGTTTTTGAGCTGCATAAAATACTTTTTTGCGGCTTTTCATATCGCTTCGATCAACTAAAATAGAGGTCCGCTTATAAAAAAATCCAAACAATGGGATTTTGGCCAGTTCTCTTTTCCCAACGAAAACAAAAGGGTGATTCTTGATCATTACAAACATGAGCATAATGTCTGTCATGGAGGTGTGATTGGCAACAAAAACATAGCTTTGGTCCTTTTCAAGGGGTTGCTCCCAAGACATCTTCCAATAAAATCCCATCCCGATAAGAATCCATTTGGACCAAATTCGGGCCAGTTTAAAAAAATGGGGGTACCAAGATGTTTTTAAGATAGAAATTATTAAAAAAGGGGATAAAATACATGTGCAAAGTCCAACCAGCACATAGAACCAAACTCTATAAATGAGCCAAAGCGGATAGTATATCAATTTCATCACGTCCCAAAACTACTAAAAATATTGAGGGATTAAATCAAAAAAATTACCTTTGTATTGAAACTAAAAAAACACGAGGTAAATGGCCAGAATTTTAACGGGGGTTCAGAGTACGGGTACACCACATTTAGGAAACATTTTAGGTGCAATCCTACCGGCCATTCAAATGAGCAATGACAGCAAAAACGACGCTTTTTTATTTATCGCTGATTTACATTCGCTCACCCAAATTAAAGACGCTGAAACCTTACGCCAAAACACCTTATCAACAGCAGCGGCTTGGTTGGCTTTTGGGTTGAACATAGAAAAAACCGTATTTTACAGACAAAGCGATGTGCCTCAAACTACAGAGTTAGCTTGGTATTTGAATTGCTTTTTCCCCTTTTCTAGATTAGAACTGGCACACAGTTTTAAAGACAAAGCAAGCCGGTTGGAAGACGTGAATGGCGGATTGTTTACATACCCCATGCTAATGGCAGCAGACATTTTGTTGTACGATGCAACTATCATCCCTGTGGGTAAAGACCAATTGCAACACATTGAAATGACACGCGATGTCGCTGCCAGATTTCATGCCAAGATGGGAGAAACTTTTATTTTGCCTGAAGCAAAAATACAAGAACAAACCAAACTTATCCCTGGTACTGATGGCCAAAAAATGAGCAAAAGTAAGAACAACGTCATTGATATTTTTCAATCTGACAAGGCCTTGCGAAAACAAATTATGGGTATTAAAACTGACAGCACCCCTTTAGAAGAACCCAAAGACTGGTCCTCTTGCAATTGCTTTGCGATTTATGCCCTTTTGGCATCAGATAAGGACACTCAAACTATGAAACAAAACTACGAGGCAGGCCACTATGGATATGGCCATGCGAAACAAGCTTTGTTTGAACTTATTTGTCATACATTTTCTGTTGAACGTGAACGCTACAATCACTACATGTCCCACCCCGAAGACATTGAAAAAGCATTGGCCGTTGGAGCCCAAAAAGCCAGTACAGTGGCCAATACCGTTTTGAAACGTGTAAGAACAAAATTAGGCTATTAAGACAGTTCAAATCGCTTCCCTGGAAGCGGTCGAACTACGCCTTTCAACTCTAAATTTAGCAACAGAGCAGCCGCTTTTGAAGTGGGCATATCACAATTTAAAGCTATAAGATCTAGGAGAGTTTGACCTTCTTTTTTTAAAAAATCATAAAGTAATTGTTCCTCTGGCTCAAGATTCAGGGTCAATTGTTTTTGTATCACAGGAGTGTTTATTTCTAGATCCCAATTCAAAATATATGGTACATCAGCTGGGGTGGATAACAAGTGCGCTTGATTGGTTTTAATGAGGGTGTTGCACCCCACGCTCTGAGAATCGGATGCACGCCCTGGGATGGCAAACACTTCTCTATTGTATTCAAAAGCCAAACGGGCTGTCACCAAGCTTCCACCTTTTGCCCCAGATTCAATCACTATGGTGGCCTGACTCAATCCTGCAATTAAACGGTTGCGACGCAAAAAATTAGACGGATCAAATTTGGCTGTACTCCAGTAATCCGTAACAAATCCCCCCTGAGCCTCGACCGCAGGGCGGTATTGTTTATGAGCATAAGGATAGGTTTTTTGAAGCCCATGAGCCATGCATCCCACCGTTTGCAATCCAGCATCTAAAGCTGCTTTGTGAGCAGCAATGTCGGCGCCGTAGGCGAACCCTGACACCACAATAGGATTAAATACAGCCAGCGACTCCACAAGTTGTTTGCACTGGGTTTTTCCATACGAAGTCAATTGACGGGTTCCCACAATACTAACCACAGGTGAATCGCTCCATTGAATATTCCCCTTTTGAAACAACACTATTGGTCCATCCACACAATGCTTCAAACGAAATGGATAGGAGTCTTGCTGAAAATAATGCGCTCGAATGTTATTTCTTTGAATAAAATCAATTTCGTTTTCGGCCAGTTTCAAAGCTTTTGAAGATTGTATGGCTTTGACTACGACCGTACCAATTCCACCTATGGCTAAAAGTGAAGCTTTGGACGATTTAAAAACGGCCTCAGGACTGCCGCAATGTCGGATGAGTTTTTTAGCAGTAATATCGCCAATCTTCGGGACTGCCTGAAGCGCCATGGCATAGTGTAGTTCGGTTAAATCCATTCGAGGTAATTTGGAACGTAAATATATAAAATTCGACGCGATGAACTTCTTCTGTTGGTCTCGATTTGAATTAAAAAAAATTTTATACATTTGAGCTTATGCAACTCAACCAATACATTAGCGATCTTTTATACCGATACGACTGTGTTGTGGTGCCCAATTTTGGGGCCTTTTTATCCCACTCCGTTTCGGCACAAATTAATCAAGAAATAAACGCTTTTTATCCGCCAAAAAAACGGTTGTCGTTTAATGTAAAACTCCAATCTAACGACGGTGTTTTGGCCAACCATATTGCTGATGTTGAACAGATTACTTACGACAATGCTTTGGCCAAAATCGCAAAACATGTAAGCGATATCAACACTCGATTAGAGCAAAACAAAGCCGTAGAATTGGGTTGTATTGGTGTCCTATCATTGATTGATGGTAAACTCATTTTTGAGCCATCCAATGAGATTAACTACCTTACAGAGTCCTTTGGGTTGGCTCAATTTATATCTCCTGAAATAGCTAGAGAAAAACACCTCAAAGTGGTTGAATCACTTGAAGAGAAGGCGCCAATTGCACTTTCCGCAAGAAAACGCAAAACTTCAACCGTTTTAAAATATGCTGCCGTTGCAGTTTTAGCTCTTGGGTTGGGCGGGTATTTGGGGTCTAATGCCTATATGCAACAGATTGAACAACAAAATATTTTGGCACAAGAGGAAGCCAACGTCGCTTTAAGTCAAAAAATCCAAGAGGCCACTTTTGTGGTCAGTACACCATTGCCTGCCATTACATTGGAGGTTGAAAATTTTGTTGGAAAATACCACATCGTTGCGGGAGCTTTTAGAATTGAGGCCAACTGCGACCGCAAGCTCCGCCAACTAAAACGCCTTGGGTTTAATGCCCGAAAAATTGGTCAAAACCGTTACGGCTTGCATCAAGTGGTATACGACAGCTACCAAAACCGACAAGATGCCCAACGCGCACTTTTCAGCATCAAACGAACTCAAGATCCTGCAGCTTGGTTGCTTATTAAAACGTTACCATAAAGTTCCGAATTAAATTTAAAGTTTTTTTAAAATACTGATTGTCAGTGCCTCTCCTAAGGTCTGATGATTTTGGAAAACATTGTCTTGGTTTATAAAAATTATTTCCTTTAAATTTAGACTCATAATCCGCCTAAAATTTACCCCTTGAAAAACCAAAAAAAAATAAAACATCTAATTATTTCGTTCGGCATTTTAGGATTAATATTGGTTTGTTTTGAGTTTTATCAAAGTCGTTTTATTAATAGTGATATGTTTGGAATTATCTCGCTATTGATACTGTCTTTGAGTGCTATCTTTGAAGGATTTTTAATGAGAGTAAAATAAAAACGATTAAAAAAATTATCGCCGTTGTATCCATCCTAATAGCTGTAGTGGTTATTTTTCTATCACTTTTTGTTGAAAATTTGATTCCAAAATGGATGTTGCCCGCGGCTTATTTCGTGATTGCGATAATGCTGATAACCCATAAATTTAATCGGCCAAAAAAAAGTATAACTAATAATTGTAACTTTGCCTTATAGATTTAAATCCTAATGACTGCAAAACACCCATCCGACTCCAAAACCACAGTTACAGATTTGGTTTTACCCAGCGAAACAAACGCCATCAACACACTCTTTGGGGGTGAGCTATTGGCGCGTATGGATCGTGCGGCTAGCATTACAGCACAGCGTCATTCGGAACGCGTGGTGGTTACTGCTTCTGTCAACCACGTAGCGTTTAATCATGCCATACCCCTTGGAAGCATTGTAACTATTGAGGCCAAAGTATCTCGGGCTTTTAAAAGCTCTATGGAAGTTTATTTAGATGTGTGGTACACAGACAATCATTTTAATACCCCTATTAAAGCCAATGAAGCTATTTTTACATTTGTAGCTGTCGATGAGGTTGGTAAACCGGTGCGTATTCCTGAGCTCATTCCAGAAAGTGAACAAGAGCAAAACCGTTTTGAAGGAGCGCTACGGCGACGTCAGTTAAGTTTAGTTTTGGCAGGGAAATTGAACGCTGAAGACGCCACTGAACTCAAAGCGTTATTTAAAAACACCAACTAAGTTACAGCTTATAAATCCAATGGGAGGGATTCTGAATGGAACTGTCTTTATAAATTCCAAAACTCAAAATAGATTCGCCTGATGCTTTGCTGGTAATGACTTCCCCAATCACTTGTTTGGTATCAACTTTATCGCCTTTACTCACATAAAATTTGGACAGATTTTTATACACCGTGATGTAATTTCCGTGACGAATCATAATGGCGTTATTTCCATTTTTTGGGGTCATAATTCCTTGTACGGTTCCCTTAAATACGGCACGAACTTGCTCGCCTTTATTCGTCGCGATTCGGACCCCGTTGCTTTTAATTTTAATCTTAGGATCAATAGGCGATGGGTTCGTTCCATAACGTAATTTGACCACTCCGCTCGCAACTGGCCAAGGTAATTTTCCTTTGTTAGCCATAAAATTAGCAGCCAATAGTTTCTGTTCTGGCGTAAGCGAAAAAGTTGCCGATTTTGCTGAGCGCCCCGCCTTTTTATTTGACGCCGCAATAGCGTCTCGAATTAACTTCTGAATTTCGCGATCCAACTTCTCCGATTCTTTTTGTTTGGTTCGTATTTGAGCTGAAAATTTGGATAAATTACTTTGAATAGACGCCACCAATTCCTGCTGATTTTTGAGCTCCTCGTCCAGTACTTTTTTAGCTGCCTTATTTTCAGCAACCAGTTTTTCTTTGTCTTGTTTTTGACGTAATAAATCTTGATTTAACCGTTGCAATTCCTCGGTTTGTTGCTTAATAACTCGAGCCTGCTGATTTTGATATTCAGCATATTGTTTAATGTATTCCAATCTTCTGTAGGCCTGTTGAAAATTTTGCGCAGAAAGCAAAAACATGAGCTTATTGGCGCGGGTTCTATTCTTGTATGACCGAACGATCATGGCTGCATATTCGTCTTTTAAGTCCTTAAGTTTTTGTCGTTTTTTAGAAATCTTGTTTTGGTTTTCATTGATTTCTCGGCTCAAAAGATTCGCTTGTTCGTTGGTAATTCGAATCAGGTTTTTACGAACACTAATTTTATAATTTAAATCCTCAACAGCACTTATTACAGATTTTTTTTCTTGCCGCCCTGCAAACAATAGTTTCGTAATTTGACGAATCTCTTGTTGCAACTCTCTGCGGCGTTCTTCCAGTTGCAATTGGCGTTTGCTCTGGGCCTGAGCTTCCCATGAGCCCATAGCTAAAATCATAAACGATACTATTAAAAAACGATGGGTAATACGCATTATAATTCTATAGGTTTGTACCCCGATGGTAATTTAAATGGAAATCGTAGGGGTTGGTTCAAGCTGACTGATTTTAAATTCATTTTCAGTGTCATCTGGTCTTGGCCTTCGGTCACACGTATGGTCATTTGTTGAGGAATAATTTGTTGATCAACTGCCTGAAAGGTTTGGTAATCAACCTGCAACGCTCTGTTTGTCGTTGTCTGAGAAAGTTCCACCCCATCTAATTTAAAATATTTTGGATTTACAAAATAAAAAATCTCATAAAATGGATGTTGTTTTTTGGGGCTTAGCCGATAGGAGGTCTTGTAATTTTGTTTCTGCAAACGGTTTGGTTTGTGTGAAAAAGTGAGTTCAGCCAACAACAAATTTTGGAGATTATTGAAATCCAAATCAACCCCAAGAAAATCATTTATCAAAGCAAAATCGCCTTCAAAGTAGGTCTTGTTAAGTTTATTGTACATGGAAACCCGCTGCGGGGTGATTTTAAATCGAACCATATTTAAAAACGCATTGATCCAAATCGTTTTATCCCGTTCCATGCGAAGGGTTACGGTGTGTGCTTGGGACTTGTCTCCATCTGTTAAGTCCAGTTTAAGTCGTGCTTGAAGGGTGGTAAAATTGGTCTTTTGTTTATTGTGAATTTTAAGAATTTGTTTGGCTTTGAGTTTTGGGTTTAAAACCGCCTCGCCGCTTAACGATTTTGTGCTCTTGCAACCAACAGCAATCAAGAAAAATAATATTAATATGAGTAGTCGTTTCATTCGGATTGAAGCGTTTTTATTTTATTGATAAACGCCTTGGCTTTTTCAATATTGTTTGTTGCGTTGTAAAGATCGACCATTACCGAATAATATTGCTCTGCGGTGTCGGATTTTTCAAAAATAAAATCCAACCCCTGCTCCAATAATTCTGTGGCCTCATCTCCATTGTTTAGGGCTATCTGAGATTTGCCGTACACAATATACAGCTCCAGTTGGGTCGGGTACAACTCCAGTTTTGAGGTTGTAAACGCAACCGCACGGTCATAATGTTTAGACTCCAAATAGAGCTTTGCCAGGGTCTTAATCGCATTTAAATTTTCAGGAAATTCTACTGCTGTTTTTTCGAAATAGAGTATGGCTTTCTCTGGATTGTTTTTTTGTTGATAGTACTCTGCCCATTCTAAATTTGAACGCTCTGAGAGGTCTAACGATTCCGCTGGTTCAAGGTCCAACAATACCGTTTGATATTCAGGATGTTCTTTAACAAAGGCCATGAAATCACGTAAAACCTTAAGCTTAATTTGAGGTTCTAAAATGTTACTTCCTGTTACAATTTTCAAAGATCTTATGGCTTTGTCATACTGTCTGGCTTCCAAATAAAATTTATATAACCCCACATGAACGGCATGAGATTTAGGATGTTTAGCCAAAAAATCCTCGGCAGTTTTAAAGGCCTGATTCTGTAAATCATATCGACTCTGTGCGTAGATAAGATTGAGGAAATTTTTGGGGTTATCCGGTTCACTTTTAAGTCGGTCTTCCAAAAAATCCAAATGCGCTTTTGCGTTATTTGTTCGCTTGTAAATATCAACACGAGTTCGGTCGCGTTGAGGAGTGTAGCCGTAGCGGTCGTCCATCAGATTTATTTGCTTTATGGCCTCATCAAAACGGCTCGTTTCAGTGTAAAGATTAACCAAATCGTCTTCATAATCTTGGTGTTTATACAGCAGCATCTTGACCGTTTTAATCGCTTTATCGTACGCTTTTTGATCAATATAGAGGTGGTATAATTTTTCTTTGTACCAAAAATTATTTTGGTCCAGCGCCATAGCTTTTTGCAAATTATTTTCGGCACGAGCATACGATTTTGTTTTAAAATAAAGATCGCCTAATTCGTACCACACCACGGCTCGATTTGGGAATAAATCAGCACACTGAACAAAGGAGGTTATGGCTTTATCATAATTTTCGATGCCTTTTTGTTTTAGTCCCTCATAAAAATAGTTCTGAAACTGCTCTTTGGCAGAATTCTGTATCGCGAGCGAATCCTTGATTGGCTGTGCCAATAGGGTGTTAAAGCACCAAAGAAGTGTTATAGCAATTTTTGGAATCATTGGCGTCCTGTGCTTCCGAAACCGCCTTGGCCTCGGTTGGTTTCTGATAGGGTTTCGACTTCATTCCACGCCGCACGTTCGTGTTTTGCAATGACCAGTTGCGCAACACGTTCTCCGTTTTTTATTGTAAAGACATCCTCTGATAAATTAATTAAAATCACCCCTATTTCTCCTCGATAATCGGCATCAATGGTTCCAGGGCTATTCAGTACAGTGAGGCCGTGCTTGGCGGCCAATCCGCTCCGGGGTCGGACTTGAGCTTCGTAACCCATGGGAAGTTCTATGTACAGCCCTGTTGGAATAATGGTGCGTTGCATGGGTTTGAGCTCAATGTCAGTTTGGATGTTGGCCCGCAAATCCATCCCTGCTGATGCCTCAGTTTCGTAGTGGGGCAAGTCGTGGGTTGAAGTATTTATGATGTTTATCTCCATAATTTAAGACTTTATAAGTTGTTTGAGCATTGATTTTTCTTTGAACCAAATGATTCCCAATAATACGGCTATAAGAAAAATTCCTACCAAGTAGTTTTCGCGGAAGTAGTAAAACGAAAGCCCTGATAAGACCACAGATAAAGAAATATATAGTCCAATTTTTCTTACATTGTAAGGAATGGCATAGTGCTGTTGCCCCAAACCATAGGAAATACTAGCCATGACAGCATAGGCCAAAAGCGTGGCTACGGCTGAGGCCATATAACCATAAGTCGGAATAAATAGAATGTTGATGCCTAATGTAATTAAGGCTCCAATTATTGAAATGTAAGCCCCATAGTTGGTTCGATCTGTAACTTTATACCAAACGGATAAGTTGTGATAAACCCCCAAAAATAAATACGCTAATAATAAAATTGGCACCACAGCCATCGCATCCCAATAGGCCTCGTTAGGAATTAAAATTAACTTTAACACATCTACAAAAACTACAACTACGAGTAAAATAAGGGCTCCAAAAATAACAAAAAATTCAAGGATCTTGGCGTAGTTCATTTTGGCGTCTTTATCCTTAGCATTACTGAAAAAGAAGGGTTCAATTCCCAATCGATATGCCGTGGCAAAAAGGGTCATAAACAACGCCAGTTTATAACACGCCGAATAGGTTCCAATGGCTTCTTTAGAGAGGTTTTCGGGCAGCAGTCGTTCCAACATAATACGGTCAAACGTTTCATTGATTGAAAAAGCCACACCAGCCACAAGTACTGGAACAGCATAACGCAGCATTTGCTTCCAAAGCGCAGTTTTAAATCTATAATTCAATTTGAAATAAAACGGAATCAATAAGATTAGGGTAGCTGCACTGGCCACCAAATTGGCAATAAAAATATAATGGACTTCAAAATTGGGCTGATACCATTGAGCCCAAAACGACGATGACTCTGCCCACGAATTTAAAAATAGCAGCAATACAACATTTAGTCCTAAATTTAAAACAACATTGATGAGTTTTACCACGGTATATGTAATGGGTTTGCCTAAAGCTCTCAGGTAGGCAAAGGGAATAATGACCAAGGCGTCTAAAAATAAAATCCAAAGAACCAATACAATATAGTCGGTATCAATATGGGTTAAATCTGAAATGTGACCTCTAAAGACATAGCCAAAAACTAAAACCAATGTCGAGGTCAAAAGTAACGATATGGCCGAGGTACTCAGCACAGTTTCTTTATTTTCGTTGCTGTTAAAAAATCGAAAAAAAGCCGTTTCCATTCCATAAGCTAACAGCACGTTAAACAAAACAAAATAGGCAAAAATTAGAGAGACATCGCCGTAATCGGCAACATTTTCGAGAACGGATTTATCGGTATGTAAACGCACCAGCAAAAAGCTAAGCATTTTGGGCACTACGGTTGCTAGACCGTAAATAAAAGTTTGTTTGTAAAGCGTTTTAAGGCGAGTCAAATTTGCTGTTTTATGACCTTAAAAATACACTTTTTAACCCATATACAATAAATAATTAGGGTTTTGAGGGGGAAGGTGGCGCAGCGGGATGCGGAACAGCCCGACGCTTTTTTAAGTTCTTAATTTTAGAATAGTACCGCTTCTGTTGGCGGATGTAGCTCAACACACAACTGTTTTCGTCCAACTCAAATGGCGAGGGGTCCTCGATGGGCAAAAGTTGATTGTTGGCTTCAGCCAGCGGTTTATGACTCATAATGACATCCTGGGGTTGGTTGTGAGGGGTCTGAAACCGTCCAACAATATGCTGATGGTCATAGACTGCTTTGACGCGCTGGCCCCTAAAATGAATGCTGTCTGGGGTTATGCCGTTGAGGTCTTTAAGGGGTAAAAAGACATTAATCCCACTCCCTCCACCTCGCACACCTGCGGTCCAGGCCTCGTAATATGGGCCCTCGATTTGAAACGAATCATCCGATTGAAACTTAGAGGGTTCAATGCTTTTACAACTCATCAAAATAACTATTAATAACAACACTATGTCGAAAAATTTAAATTTCATCTTTTACTATTGTATCAAATTTCGTTCCATAAAAAAGCCCCGCATCTGCGAGGCTTTATAACTGTTTTTAATACTATTTTAATTGTTCAAAGCTTCAGCACCCCCAACAATTTCTAAAATTTCATTGGTAATAGCCGCTTGTCGTGCTTTATTATAGGTCAATTTTAATTGATCTCTAAGTTCTGTAGCGTTGTCGGTTGCTTTATGCATGGCGGTCATTCGTGCGCCATGTTCACTGGCAAAACTGTCTCGAATGGCTTTAAACAATTGGGTTTTTAACGATTTTGGAATTAATGTTTCTACAATCTCCACTTTTGAAGGTTCAAAAATATAGTCTTGGTTAGCATTAGTCCCTTCGGAACTTGGAACAATTGGTAAAAATTGTTCTGTTGTGACAATCTGGGTGGCGGCATTTTTGAATTTGTTGTAAACCAATTCAATTTTATCTGCACTTCCGTCATGAAATTTTTGCATTAACCGCTCCGCAATTTGTGCCACATTGTCGAAAGTTAGGTCATCAAAAACAGCACTTTCATTAGATAATACTTCATAATCTTTTGAAAGAGCGTCATTGGCTTTTTTACCAATTGCTACAACAGAAACTTTTTTATCTGCGTGGCTTTTTGCCAAAAGGTTGGTTTGCTTAATAATGTTGGCGTTAAACGCCCCACACAACCCTCTGTTCGAAGTGATGGCAACAATAAGAACGGTTTTTACCTCGCGTTGCTCTGCAAATTTACTTCCACTATCGGCGTCCAAGGTGGCGCTTAGATTCTGAAGTAACTCGGTGAGCTTATCGGCATACGGCCGCATGGCTGTGATGGCATCCTGGGCTTTTTTCAACTTTGCGGCAGAAACCATTTTCATGGCACTCGTGATTTGCATCGTAGAGGATACCGATGAAATTCTATTTCTTATTTCTTTTAAATTTGCCATCTTTTAAATTCGTTATTCAATTTAAAATTAGTTATACTTGGCGGCCAAATCTTGGGCAACTTTTGTCAAAGTATCGGTAACCTCATCGGTTAGTTTACCCGATTTTAGTGTGGCTAAAGCATCGCTGTGTTTGGCTTTTAGGAATTCGATATATTCGGATTCAAATTCTTTAACTTTATTGACTGGAACGTTGCGCAACAAGTTTTTTGATCCTGCATAAATTATTGCAATTTGATCTTCTACTGTATAAGGATCATTTTGTGCTTGTTTTAATATTTCTACGTTACGCTTACCTTTTTCAATAACGTTAAGCGTTACGGCATCCAAGTCGGAACCAAATTTTGCAAAGGCCTCCAATTCACGGAATTGCGCTTGGTCTAATTTCAACGTTCCTGATACTTTTTTCATGGATTTAATTTGTGCGCTACCCCCCACACGTGATACCGAAATACCCACATTAATAGCAGGACGTACCCCGGAATTAAATAAATCGCCATCCAAGAAAATTTGTCCATCCGTAATTGAAATTACATTGGTAGGAATATAAGCCGAGACATCTCCTGCTTGAGTTTCGATGATTGGAAGTGCTGTTAAAGAACCGCCGCCTTTTACCATTGGTTTTAAGGCCTCTGGTAAATCGTTCATGTCTTTTGCAATTGTATCGTCATTAATCACTTTCGCAGAACGTTCGAGCAAACGGGAGTGCAAGTAGAATACATCTCCAGGGTAGGCCTCACGCCCTGGTGGACGACGAAGCAAAAGCGACACCTCACGGTAGGCCACAGCTTGTTTGGATAAATCATCGTAAATGATTAGTGCTGGACGACCAGTATCTCGAAAATATTCGCCAATGGCAGCACCAGCAAATGGTGCGTAAACCTGCATTGGCGCTGGATCTGATGCGTTAGCGGCTACAATTGTGGTATAGGCCAAAGCCCCTCTGTCTTCTAATGTTTTTGCAATGTTAGCTACTGTAGACGCTTTTTGTCCAACCGCAACATAGATACAATACACGGGCTCTCCAGCATCGTAAAATTCTTTTTGATTTAAGATGGTATCAATACAAACCGTTGTTTTACCAGTTTGACGGTCACCAATCACCAGCTCGCGCTGCCCACGACCAACAGGGATCATGGCGTCAATGGACTTGATTCCAGTTTGAAGTGGCTCTGTAACCGGCTCACGAAACACAACCCCTGGGGCTTTTCTTTCCAATGGCATTTCATACAAATCGCCCTCAATTGGGCCTTTACCATCAATTGGGGCTCCAAGGGTATCAACAACACGCCCAACAATGCCTTCGCCTACATTGATTGAAGCAATTCGACCTGTTCGCTTAACAGTTGAACCTTCGGTTACTGCTTTCGAAGCTCCCAAAAGTACAATTCCAACATTGTCTTCTTCAAGGTTTAATACGATTCCTTCAAGACCGCCATCAAATTGAACCAATTCGCCATACTGTGCATTGGACAATCCGTAGGCGCGAACAATACCATCCCCAACAGTGAGTACTGTGCCGACTTCGTCTAAAGAAGCGGTGGCTTCAAATCCTGAAAGTTGTTGCTTTAAAATTGCTGAAATTT
>CAJXUB010000006.1 GCA_913061125.1 uncultured Flavobacteriaceae bacterium | reverse complement strand
TTACTTCTTTGAAGCTATAAACACAAATACCACCAGCTTGGAGTAGTGTTGAATAGTTTGCTTTATGGATTAAACAAACAATCCAGCCGTTTTCTAACTGTCCTTTGAACTCCAGGGCTTAACGAATGCAGTTGGGACTCATCAAACAGCGCATTTGATTCTGCGATAAGTTCAGGGTGTTTTTGAAGTATTTTAACAATATACTGAAACGCAAAATACCTTGTCCCCGCCTTTTTAGACTGATTTTCCCATATTGAAACGCACACATCGAACAGGCACCCTTCTTGATGCTGGGTTAATTGGGATTGAACGATAAGCTTTAATAACTCCCTTTGATGGCCTGAAGATTTCCCTTGCAAAGACCGAATAATTTTTAGTCTGTAAGGTTTAACTCTGAAATCATTAAATTCAACCGTTCGGGCAATTAACCATGCAGCTCGCCACGAATAATTTGGACAATCGGTAAGGGCTAAACCGATCATGTTATGAAAGTGCGATGGTTTTTGTTCCAGAAACTGCACAAAATCGGAATCACTAACAGCACTCCAACAACGGTCGGCTCTAAAATGTTTTAACAATTGTAAGGGTTCCATGGTAGTAAATCTATAAAAAAAAGAGCTATTTAAGACGGATACCTCCAAATCCTTTAGGAATTGTTCCATAAAAAAGCGTACTTTAGTTTCCTTATGATGAGAAACTGTTTTGTCGTTTTTTTATTCCTTTTAGGGTTCCAATGGGGCTCTGCACAAGCCAGCGATGCTTTAGCCATTGAGCAAACCATTGTCGTTTTTTTCGAAGGATTTCATACAAAAGATTCTGTCCTTTTACGATCAACCCTTCACGAAACGTTTGATTTGGGATCCGTATTTAAAACCCCTGACGGTTCAAAATTCCAACCAATGGAAGGCCAAGAATTTATTGCTGCTGTAATAGCTCGGGCAGACTCCCCAACATGGAAAGAAGTTCTTGGAGAATTTGAAATTAAAATTTCAGGACAATTGGCTAACGCATGGGTTCCTTATGAGTTTTGGTTGAACGACACTTTTAGTCACTGTGGCGTCAATTCGATACATCTAATGGAGACGAAACAGGGTTGGAAAATTTTAAATATTACCGATTCCAGATTAAGGAATTGCGACTAAAGTCTGTTCCATTATTGAATTATCTTTAATTTTTTTCAAGACAATTTGTTGAATATTAGCAAGAATCAAAGCAGATGGAAATGGGTTTCAAATGTCCTTTTTGGAAACAAAAAAACCCGCCTTATAGCGGGTTTTTTGGTTGGGATGTAGAAATTTACACAGACTTCACGAATGGTAAACCTGTTTTTTCGTTTTCTACAATCTTTTTCCCGGCAGGAAGATCGCATGAGTTAGAGCGCTCATCTTTAGCGAAATAATAAATAGTTTGATTTCTTCCGCCTTTTAAGACAACGTCTTTTGTGTGTAAATAATACGTCTTTCCTTTGCTATTTTTAAATGAATATCCCATGATATAATTTTTAGTTTAGTCCAAAATACAAAAATTCCTTTGGTAATACCAAAAATTTTTACAGATAAATGCAATTTTTTTTAAGAAGTAGAACCTTTTGTTGATAAATTCATTAAATACCCCAAAAAAACGGCCCTAGTTCTGTTTCTCAACAAAAGAATTATCTGCAGAAAACAAATCCTTTAGGAGCGCTTTAAGTTGGATTTCGTAAGCATCTAACATGTCGGACGTCAAAACGGTTTGTTTCGCCGCACCCCGACCTGCTCGATCCTGTTTTGTGAATTTTAATACGCCCTCCTTAAGGTTTTTAAAGGATAAAATTCCGGCTTCAGTGGGCGTTGTAAAAGGATGCACTTTCTGAAGCATATAAGCATAAGTCAACACCTGAAAACTCTTGTAATGCGTGTTATAGTCCTGGGTGAGATCTCCCCAATGAATAAGATTAAGCTCTTTTTGTTCAACTTTTGATGTTTTATAATCGATGATGCGATGCACACCGTCCATAGAATCCAGACGGTCAATGTGTCCTTTTAAAACGATTGGAAAATCAAATTCTGGAAAATCTAGTGTGATTTCAATAGATTCTTCCACGCCTCTTAAAATGATTTCATGGCCTTGCTCAAGAAGAGTGATGTCTTGTTGGATCGCATTTTGAACATAGCGTTTTGCAATTTCAAAACTAATCCGATTTTTCCCTGTTGAAATATCGCCTTTTTTGTACAACTTCATAAAATACTGACGAACTGTAGAATCTATCTTTGGCAGTAACAACCGCAGTTGATCTTGTTGAAGTGCTTGGCCTACAAAAGAGGTGTAAAAATCCTCAAGAGTGTAATGAACAACGCTTCCAAAAGTGGTGGCTTCAACCGTTTCTTCCAGTTCACTACTCGGTTTAATTCCCAAAACCCTTTGCGTATAAAAATCTACAGGATTTCGAATGTATTGACCCAGCGACGAAGGTGAAAATCCGCCCCTGGCAAGCGTTTTTAGCGTTCTAAGAATAGCTTGGGATTTGGGGATTTCAACCAAAGAGGTGCCGTGTTGTGGGATGCTGGGAACTATAATTTGATGTGTTATATTGTGTAAATTCTCCAACTCCAATTGAGCAATAAAACGGCTTGGTTCACCGCCTTTTAAGGCGTCCGAATCGGTGTTATAAACAAGATGGACTTGCTTTGCCCGGTGCATCAATCGGTAAAAATGATAGGTGTAAATGGCGTCCTTTTCTTTGTAGGTGGGAAGTTTATTTTCGAGTTTGACGTCAAACGGAATAAATGAATTCTGAGTTTTACCAGCAGGTAAAATTCCCTCATTGACCGAAACTAATATTACAGTTTCAAAATCTAAAACTCGTGATTCCAGCACCCCCATAATTTGTAGCCCCTGAAGGGGCTGACCCTTAAAGTCCATGGTCTCCGTTTTCAATACGTCTCTAAAAAGATGATGTAAAGATGGTATAGATGTTATAAAACTATAGGTGTTACAATAGGTTTTTAACTGCTCCAAAAGCTCCGAGAAACGATACAAATAGTCCAATTCAAGCAAAGCTGTGGTGGGTTGTGACCTCCCTTGTACAACAAGTGCTTTCAAAATTTCCAACAGATGCGAAATGGCTTGTTTTGGAGACCCCTTGCAAGTCGAAAAAATAAGCTCAATCGTGCTTGAAGATTCTGGTGATAACGCCTTGAGTTGTTCCGTCGAAATAAAAGTTAAATTTTGATCTTTTATTTTTCGAGTCAGATTATATACAGCCGCTGTTGTTTGGTTTGGAAACAATTTCGAAATAAAAGGATGTGCCAGTATTCCCAACACATGTTTGTAATAATAGGATGGCCCTTTTTGAGAATGCAATCTGAACCATTGCTCTACAAAGGAGGCTATCGGGGCATGCGATAGCGGCAAGCCCATTGTAATATTGATCTCTTTGAGTTCTGGCGGCAGGGTGTTCAAAACAGGACCTAACAGCGATTCGTCAGCCAAAACCAACGCCGTATTGTCAAGCTTGTTTTTCAAATACAACTCTTGAAGCAATTGACCAACATATTTAACCTGGCCAATGGCCTTGGAAGCGCCTACAATTGAGATGGTTTTCTGATTCTTATAATGGTTTGAAATCCAATGGAAGGGTTGCAATTTATAATGCGCCCAATCTTTAATATACCGTCGCATAAACAATCCCGCATCGTGGTGTTTATTGTCCATAAAAACAGATTCGGAATCCCAAAACACTTGCGCCATTTCATGCTGTAAGAGCGACTGAATGATTGCAGATTCAGCAGCATTTAATGCATTAAACCCCAAGAACATGTGAGTGCTTCTGGAGGTATTTTTAATATACCCCTCCAAATGCGCAAATGCTTGTCTGTAAATCAACCCTTGAGACCCGATTTTTTTATCAATAAGGTGTTGATTTAAGGCCTCGTAATAGACTCGTATTTTCTTCCAAAAATGCAAATAACCTTTCATCATTTCAGTTGGGTTGGGATCCAACGACCAATGGTTAATCTCTTGAACCGCACTGATATAATTGAAAATTGTTGTGGGTTCTATCAAGTAGCGGTCTATTTCATTAAAATCTTGAAGCACTGTTGGGGCCCATTTTGAAAAGCGGTCAAAGCCATCTTGCTCATCCTCTGGGGTTACGGTGGTATAGATGGTGTAAAACTCAAATAATATCTCTAGGGTGTTAACGGGTTTAAGTTGCGACAACTCCTCCACAAAAGATTCAATGGAGATAATTTCTGGTAAAAATTGGGGCTTATCCAGTTGTTTGGCCAACTCGTGTTTTAGAAATACTCCTGCACGTTTGCTGGGCAAAATAAAGGTGTGTTTTGATAAATCATCGCCTTGAGATTTTACCCTTTGCAAGACATCATAAATAAAACTTCTCATTCTATAAAAATAAAAAACGCCTCGCAAATGCGAAGCGTTTTTGTTATAAATATTGTGTGATGGCTTAGTTTGCTAACTTGATTTCGACTCGTCGGTTTAACGCTTTTCCTTTTGTCGAATCATTGGATGAAATAGGTTTTGTTTCTCCAAAACCAACTGATGTCAAACGAGCTGAATCGATGCCATTAGCTGTTAAAAATTCAACCACTACAGCTGCCCTTTGTTCTGATAATTTTTGATTGAACTTTTCAGAAGCAACACTGTCGGTGTGCCCTTCAACAACAAAATTGGCTTTAGGGTACTCTTTTAGGATTGCTACAATGGCCTCTAAAGTTTCGGTAGCTTCAGCTTTGATGTCAGATTTACCCGTATCGAAATTGATTGTTTTGGCATAGCTTGTAAGTTTGGCCTGAACTTCTTCGCTGGGCAATTCTGGGCATCCGTTGTTGGCTGCTGTGCCTGCTTGGTTAGGGCATTCGTCGTCTTTATCAAGAACTGAATCACCATCGGTGTCTGGCCATGGACAACCACCGTTGGCAGCTTCACCTGCTTGGTTTGGACATTTGTCATTGCCATTGGCAATGCCATCATTATCGCTATCGGGGCAACCGTTTAGGGCGTCAACTCCAGCTTCATTAGGACAATTGTCTTTGTCATCTGAAACGCCGTCGTTGTCTGTATCGGCGCAGCCGTTATATTCTGCTAAACCTGCTACCTGTGGGCAGGTGTCTTCTGAATCTTGAATCCCGTCGCCGTCAGAATCTGGGCAACCGTTGAATTCTTCTAACCCAGGGACCTCTGGACAAGCATCTTTTTTATCATAAATGCCATCACCATCAGTATCTTTTCCACCAAATTGAACTGATACCCCCAAAGAATGACGGTAGTGTTGTGGTGAGTTATCGGTATTGTAAGCAAACACATGGTTGTAAGTGGATTGGGCTGTAAGTCCCCAATTGTCGTTAAGCCAATACGTTAGACCTACTGTTCCATTGATGGATGCTGAACCATTATAATCTGCTGATACATCATCCATATCTTTATTAAAATTACCAACTTCTATCCATGTGTAACCTCCACCAAGACCAAAGTACGGCTCCCATCTGTTGAGTTTAAAAAGATCTTTAAAGCTGTAGCTAACCGCCCCGTCTAAAGAAAAATAATTTAATTCTTCCGTAGAGGCAGAACCCCACTTTTCAATGATGTTGTAGTAACCGGATAGTTTTAAAGAAAAATCGTCTTTCAAGTATCGTCCTATTGTTAGGTATGAAATTGAAGGAGAGATATTCCAGTGTTCATCAACATTAAAAAAGTCCTCAAGATTATCCCCGGCATACTGTTCTTGTAACTCGGAGTGTATTCCTACTGGATAAATGTCAACGGCGTTAAATCCTGTGCCTATAAGCCAAGGATTATCCTCTGTTTGGGCATCGAGGTTGGGTGCAATAAATACCACCAACAGGGCCAAAACTTGAATTTTGTAATTTTTCATAATAAATATCTTTTGTACGTGTTAAATTCTTTGCAAAAGTAATAGGTAAAATTAACTAAACAAACATAAAGTCTTAAAAATCAATAAGGTTTTTGAATGTTTTTTGGGATGGGATATCAAATTACGCCTAATTTGGTTCCAACTTTCTTAAACGCTTCAAGGGCTTTGTCCAAATGCGCTTTTGAATGTGCTGCGGAAAGCTGCACACGAATTCGGGCTTTATCTTTAGGAACAACAGGATAGAAAAATCCAATGACATAAATTCCTTCGCTGAGCAGTGTATCGGCCATCTTTTGAGACAATTTGGCGTCGTATAACATGACTGGAACTATGGCCGAGTCGCCATCAATAATATCGAACCCTAAGGATTTTAAGCCATTTCTGAAATAATTGGTGTTCCATTCTAACTGATCTCTCAAAGAGGTGTCGTTGGATAATAAATCAAATACTTTTATGGAGGCCCCCACCAAGGCGGGGGCTAATGAATTTGAAAACAAATAGGGTCTAGAGCGTTGTCTCAATATCTCTATGATTTCTTTCTTCCCTGTGGTATAGCCACCCATACCGCCGCCTAAGGCCTTTCCCAATGTTCCTGTAATAATATCAACGCGACCCATCACTTTTTTTGCTTCCAAGGTTCCTATCCCAGTCGCACCAATAAAACCGGCGGCATGGCATTCGTCAATCATCACCAAGGCATCGTACCGCTCTGCCAAATCACAGATCTTATCCAGCGGTGCAACGAGGCCATCCATCGAAAAAACACCATCGGTAACAATAATTTTAAATCGTGCTCCTTTGGCGTCGGCCGCTTTCAATTGGGCCTCTAAATCATCCATATCGTTATTTTGATACCGAAATCGCATGGCCTTACAGAGCCGAACACCATCGATTATGGAAGCGTGGTTTAAACTGTCTGAAATAATGGCGTCTTGATGGGTGAGTAGGGGTTCAAAAACACCACCATTGGCATCAAACGCCGCAGCGTATAAAATGGTGTCTTGGGTTTGATAAAACGATGCTATCTTCTTTTCAAGAGTTTTGTGAATATCTTGAGTTCCACAAATAAAACGAACTGATGCCATACCAAACCCATAGTGATCCATAGCTTCTTTGGCTGCTTGAATAACCTCGGGGTTGGATGCTAATCCCAAATAATTATTGGCACAAAAATTCAACACGTTTTGACCAGAATCTAAAGTGATTTCTGCACCTTGAGACGATACAATAATTCGTTCCTTTTTAAATAATCCTTGGTCCTTTATGGATTGTAGTTCGCTTTTCAGGTGGTGTTGAATAGATGAGTACATATAAATGAAGATTAATTATAGATTTTTATTTCGAGTTTTGGATAAATGTATACAAGCAGTTTTTTTTCGACAACGTATCCCATTTGTGCAACAATATTGGCGTAAGTCTCCAATTGCTGAAGGTGATTGTCGTGATGCTCCCCTGTTTTATAGTCTATAATAACTGCAGCCCCGCTGGGAGTTATGACCAAGCGGTCTGGGATTACTGTCTGGCCTTTTTCAGTAATAATTTCTCGCTCGTTATAACTCTCAAGGTTAGGGCTAAAGTACAATTTAAGATTTGGGTGCCCAACTATATTTATCAAGGTGTCCTGAAGAGGTTTTGCCTCAGAAGATTCAATCAATCCATCAGTAATAGACTCATCTATTGTCTTTGGGATATCGTCTTTGGTATACAGTTTAGATAATAGTAGGTGGATTAAATTACCCCGTTGCACGGCTTCCTTTTGGTGTTGAGTCCACAAGTGATCGGATTTTGTTACCACCCCATATTTTGATTGTAGCGTTGGCGTTGAAATGAAGGTCTTTTGAAAAACCGTTGGGTGTGTCGTTTTGACGGTAACCTCTCGTTTTTCGGGACCCCCAAAGTGGTAGGTTAACACATTCGGATCCCAATGCTTTTCATCATGAAGAAAACGGATCAAAAGATCGGAATAGGTCTTTAAATTATCCAAGGGCTTCACCCCGCCACTTGCGTCGCCAATAATGTACAACTGTTCGGCAGCTCGTGTTAATGCAACATAAAGCAAATTTATATTATCCAATTCCAATTTCGACTGATGAGCGTCATAACATGCCTTTCCCTCAGGGCCAAAATGCTCGAAATCTTTGTTGTAATTCATTAAAATAAACGGAACATTAGGGTCAATATGTGACGTGGACATCCATTCTTTGGGTTCGATTTCGTTATAAACATTCAGGTCGGCAAACGGTAGAATTACTATTGGAAATTCTAATCCTTTTGATTTGTGAATGGTCGTGATTTGAACCGCATCAGTTTGTTTTGGAGAGCGTATGCTTAAACTGTCTTTGTGATGCTCGTAGTGCTCCAAAAATTGTTGTACACTGCTGTCCTCTTTTTGACTAAATTCAAAAACAAAGTCAAGAAAAAAATGGATGTAAGCATCTGAAGATTTTACCAAATTAAATCCCCGAATGATGCCTTCGACTCTGTCATAAATAGACTGTTCTAAAGCGTTGTAAGGATTATAATCTATGCCCAGAGGTTGCAAAGCAGCAAAAAATTCTGCCAAAGGCAACGTCAAATGATTTAACCGAAACTGATGTTGGGCCAATATGTTGTGCTTTCGAATCAAGTAATTCAAAATATTTAATTTTGACGTCTTATCGGAAGGCGTTTGTAAATGCTCCAAAACACAAATGACAAACTGAACTTCGGGCGACCCCGAAACTAGTAAGGTCTCATTGGAAACCACGTTTATATCTTTTGCAATAAGGTAATTGGAGATGGCTACACCATTTTTTTTCTTTCGGACCAAAACACAAATATCATTTAATGATACACTCGAGTCCAATCCCCTGATGGATTGTATGGTTTGAAATACCTTTTCGGCGTACAACTCTGCTTTATCATCCCCTTTTTGAAAGTCCAAAAACGAGAGCTGGACATAGCCCTCTCTATTAGAATGGGCCATTTGACCTGCCGATTCGTAAAGAGTTTGGTGTAATTCCTCAGAAAACAGCCGTTTGGAAATGTATTGAAATACGCCGTTGTTGAATGCTACAATTTGCCTACAGCTTCTGTAATTCTTGGGCAAATTAGTAACCTTGGCCGAAACAGGAAATCCACTTGAATTGTTGATTATATCCATAAATTGTTCGGGGTTGCCGCCACGCCAGCGATAAATCGCTTGTTTGGCATCGCCAACAAGAAGGACGCTACCTCCATCTGAAGAAAGTGCATTGGTCATTAGGGGCATGAGATTTTGCCATTGCAACACGGAGGTGTCCTGAAATTCATCTATAAAATAGTGGTCAAATTTTTCGCCAATTCGTTCATAAATGAAGGGCGCTGGTTGGGCCTTGATTTCTTCAGCAATTAGAGCGTTAAATTCGGAAATCATCAGTATATTTTGATCATTTTTGAGGTCATCCAATTCTTTCTGAATGAGCGTAAGAACCGAAAGTGGGGTTACGTTTTTTTGAATATTCGTTATGTATTTTAGGCGATAAATTGCAGCCTTGGTGTTGAGGAATGCACTCACAATTTTGGGCTGTAATGCTTCTATTTTGACCTTAGCGGAATCGGCTGTCTTTTTGGTGTATAAAACTGCCGTTTCAATGTTGTTTTGCCAAGCTGCATCTAAATTTACATTAAAGGATTTGGACGCTAACGCAGAAAAATATTTTGGAACGGAGGACCTAGAAAAATCCGTGAATACTAACCCCTCTGATTTTATGGCGTTCAAAATACTTTTTGCCGCTTCGACAAGGTGTTGTTCCAAATCGCGTTTGGTGTCCTCAATGGTTCGTTTAAAGGCTGCAAAGGCCTTTAAGTCCTGATTTGAAATTGCTTTTAAAAAAGGAATGGCTGGCTCTTCTGTCAGAAGTTTGGCTGATTTGTTCAGGTCCAGCGCAATATCCCAACTCTTGTCGTTATCCGATTTCATCACAGCAAAATCAACGAGAACTTTGGTGAGTGCTTTGTTTTGCCCCACTTTAGAAATAAGATTATCAACCGCTTGTTGCAACACAAAATTGGTGTCCAACTCCACTTCAAAATTCACAGGAAGTTTTAAGTCGTACGCAAATGTTCTTATAAGTTTTTGATTGAATTTATCAATCGTGGAGACCTCAAAACTGCCATAATTATGTAAAATCTTTTGAATTAAATCCTTGGATTTCTGGTGCAACAATTGAGGGCTAATTTTTAAGTTCGTTACAAGTTCGCTAAACAATTCGTCATCGGTTGTCAAAATATCGGGATTAGAAAATCGCATCAAGGCCGAAACAATGCGTTGCTTCATTTCATCTACCGCTTTGTTGGTAAAGGTGATGGCCAACACATGGCGGTGAGGAAGATAGGCGCTTGAATCCAAAACAATGTTCAAGTAATCTCTAACCAACGAATACGTCTTGCCACTTCCCGCTGATGCGTTATAGATTTTGAACATAGTAACGACTAAAATTAATTTATACCAAAATAAGGAATCTAAATCACATTGATCCAAAAATATAGATTGAAAATTGTAACTTTGGGTTTATAGATTTAACCCTTAAAATACATAACAATGGCTTTTGAATTACCAAAATTAAATTACGCGTACGATGCGCTTGAACCGCATATTGACGCAAGAACAATGGAAATACACCACAGCAAACACCACAATGGCTATACCACAAAACTTAATGCTGCCCTGGAAGGTACGGCACAAGAAAACGACAGTATTGAATCCATTTTGGGATCATTAGACATGTCCAACGGTGCGGTTAGAAATAACGGAGGTGGATTTTATAACCACAGCCTGTTCTGGGATGTCATGAACCCGAACAATAAAGGCGAGCTTTCTGGAGAACTAAAAGATGCCATTGAAGAAACTTTTGGATCTTTTGATGAATTTAAATCTGCATTTTCCAAAGCGGCAGCCACACAATTTGGGTCCGGCTGGGCTTGGTTGTGCGTTCATAAAGGTGGTAAGGTTGAAGTGTGTTCAACGCCAAATCAAGACAACCCGCTAATGCCAGGTGTGTCGTGTGGCGGAACACCAATCCTTGGAATCGATGTTTGGGAGCATGCTTATTATTTGAATTATCAAAACAGACGCCCGGATTATATTAACGCTTTTTTTAGTGTAATTAACTGGAATGAAGTCGCTAAACGCTATGCTGCTGGAAAGTAAAAATGTCTTTTTATAAAAAGGGATGAAAAATAAAAAAGGTGAACAGATGTTCACCTTTTTTGCCCCAAATCTACCATGAACTTAACCTACTTATGTTATGGTGATTCAAAGATAGACTTAATTAGGACACCACCACTCTTTTTTAGATAAAATGCAGTTTTTTTAGATAAACTGCATTTTTTAGTACGCTCGCTCCTGTTTTCCTTCAAAAAAGTTAATAAATGCTTGATTAACTACACGGTTTCCTCCAACGGTTGGGTAATCCCCTGTAAAATACCAATCGCCTAAATTATTGGGACAAGCTTTATGTAGGTTTTCTATGGTCTGAAAAATAATCTTAACTTCTGCATTTATTGTTTCTGTGCTTAACAACTCTGCAATTTTTGCAGAAATTTGCTCTGCGCTAAACGGGGCATAAATCTCCTTTACAAAGTTTTGCACTTCAGAATCCTTAAAATGTTCCTGGGATTTACATTTCCTGTAAACGGTTTTGATTAAATCCGATTGACCCGAATCTTCCAATAGCGAAAGTGCAGCCTGAAAGGCGACAAGCCCCTCGAGGTTGGCCATATCAATCCCGTAACAATCTGGATACCGAATTTGAGGGGCAGAAGACACCACCACAATTCGTTTTGGTGACAGCCGATCCATCATTTTAAGAATGCTCTTCTTTAGAGTAGTGCCACGAACAATGCTGTCGTCAATAATAACCAAGTTGTCTTCTGGTTTTATTACGCCGTAAGTCACATCATAAACATGAGCCACCAAATCATCTCGGCTGCTGTCTTCTGTAATGAAGGTCCTGAGCTTAACGTCTTTGACTGCAATCTTTTCTATGCGAGTATGTTGGGACAAAATTTTGGTAACATTTTCTGCAGAGAGTGACCGTTTTCCTTTTAATATGGCTTCGGTCTTACGATCGTTCAAATATGATTCTAACTGCTCCACCATGCCAAAAAATGACGTTTCTGCAGTATTTGGAATGTAAGAAAACACCGTGTTTTTAATATCATGATCCACCTGTTTTAAAACCTCTGGAACAATCAATTTTCCTAATAACTTTCGCTCCTGATAAATTTCGGCATCGCTTCCTCTTGAAAAATATATTCGCTCAAAAGAACAGGCCTTTCTATCGATGGGTTCAAGAATTTCCTCGATTTTAATCTGGCCCGATTGTTTGGCAATTATAGCATGGCCAGGGGGTAATTCATGAACCGAATCGTAGTTGACGTTAAAAACCGTTTGAATGACAGGGCGCTCTGAAGCGACCACCATAACCTCATCGTCAATATAATAATAAGCCGGGCGAATTCCTGCTGGATCCCGAAGAACAAAGGAATCGCCGTGACCTATCATACCAGCCATAGCATAGCCCCCATCCCAGTTTTTTGCGGCTTTTTTTAAGATCTTTTTTAGGTTAAGTCGCTCTGCAATTAGTGGCGAACATTCTAACTTGTTGTAGCCCTCTTTTTTGAGTTTTTTATAAAGTTTTGATACCGCGTCGTCCAGAAAATGGCCGATTTTTTCCATAATAGTAATGGTATCGGTATACTCTTTTGGATGTTGACCTATTTCTACCAAATTATTGAACAACTGCCTAACATTGGTCATATTGAAATTGCCTGCTAAAATCAGATTCCGGTGCATCCAATTGTTTTGCCGTAAAAACGGATGAACACTTTCCACACTATTTTTGCCAAAGGTGCCGTAACGAACGTGCCCTAGCATAACCTCCCCGAGGTATGGAAGCTGCCGTTTTTGTTCATTCAAATCGTTAGTTAGCGCAGAAGAAGTTGCTAAAACCGAATTAATACGATAATTGATTTGTTCAAACACATCTTGAATGGGCTGTTGAGCCACAGATCGCACACGACTAATGTAGCGTTCACCAGGGTTCATGTCTAGTTTAATACTAGCAAATCCTGCCCCATCTTGGCCTCTATTGTGTTGCTTTTCCATGATAAGATACATCTTGTTGATGCCGTAAAAAGCAGTTCCATATTTTTTCTTGTAATACTCTAGGGGCTTTAAAAGTCGTACGTGGGCTATGCCACATTCGTGTTTAATTGCATCACTCATCGGTGAGGTGGTATTGTGTGGTGGTTACTATATAAATGCCATTTGGATCGTCCAAAATTAAAGTTTCTAAGAGGTTAGTTCAATTTCGAATTGGGTTAAAGTCTTAAACGCTTGCAGTCGATTGAATAATTCTTTTGAATTCAAGTTTAGCATTCGCTCGGGGCCAAATTTTTCCACACAAAAAGAAGCCATGGCTGAGCCGTACACAACAGCTCTTTTCATATTTTCAAAAGAAAAATCATTTGTTTTGGTTAAATATCCTGCAAATCCTCCCGCAAAAGTATCCCCAGCACCTGTAGGATCAAACACCTCTTCCAGGGGCAGAGCTGGTGCAAAAAACACATTCTTGTCGTTAAATAGCAAAGCACCGTGTTCTCCTTTTTTGATCACCACAAATTCAGGCCCCATTTCATGAATCTTTCGAGCAGCAACCACTAAAGAGCTTTCGCCTGTTAGTTGTCTAGCTTCTTCATCATTAATTGTAATGACATCAACACGCTTAAGGACTCTCAGCAACTCGTCCAGGGTGTTGTTCATCCAATAATTCATCGTGTCAAGAATGATTAACGCGCTGTTATTGGTCATCTGATCGATAACTTTAGATTGATCGCCAGGGGATAAATTTCCTAAAACGACCACAGAGGCCTCTTGGAATTCCTTAGGTACTATTGGGTTAAATTTTGTCAGAACATTTAAATCCGTTGTAATGGTGTCGCGGGTGTTCATGTCGTTGTGGTAACGGCCGCTCCAAAAAAACGTCTTTTCGTCGGGAATCACTTCAATAGCTGAGATGTTGATGTTGTTTTCTTCAAACAAAGCCAGGTGATCTTCAGGGAAATCTCCCCCAACAATAGAAACAATGGCGCTATCTACCCCCAGTTTTGAGGCAGAAAGTGCAATAAAAGGTGCTGAACCGCCCAAAATTTTATCTGTTTTTCCGAAAGGGGTTTCAATAGCATCAAAGGCCACGGTGCCAACAATTAATAACTTGCTCATAAACAGATAAATTATGGCACAAATTTACATAAATTTTAGGGTTAATAAAACTAATTGTAAAACTATAATTGGGGTTATTTTCGACCAAAATCTGCAGGAATTTCACCCCATGCCTTGGTGTCCCATTTTTTTACTTCAGTTGAATATGTTTGGGTTTGAAGCCATATTTCGGCACGACGAATCAGCTCAAACAAAGGGGCATTTTTTTGCGTTTGTTTGAGTTTGGTATTGCACTTTTTTTTATTGACCCATCCCATGGCGGTTTTGGAATCGGTGTAGAGAACTCTGTCACTTTGCTGTTTGGTCAGAAAAGCTAATCCGTGGACAATGGCCAAAAACTCTCCAACATTATTGGTTCCCATTTGAAAAGGACCTTTATGAAACAACACTTTTTTCGTTTGAGTATCCACGCCTCTGTACTCCACCACCCCGGGGTTTCCACTGGATGCCGCATCCACTGCAATGGAGTGTAAATTAGGGGGATTGGAAAAGTACGATGATTGGGGTGCAGGTGGTGTTTTGGGGCGTTTGGATGTGGTGATATAATCCTCATAAATTCCCTCAAAGGCGGTCTCAGCACGTACGCGCGAACTAAACGATTTGTATTGCGCCCCGGGGAAATTTTTAATTTGCAATTGGCATTCAGTCCAAGATTCATAAACTCCCGGTTGGTGGCCGTGCCAGACGGTGTAGTATTTTTTCGTTGTTTTAGACATTCTCAACTAAAAGTTGTTTAATGACTTCTGGAACATGTTGCATTTCCAAATTATGAATCTTTTGTGCCACAATTTCTGGTGTATCAGAATCACTGACTTTACATTTGGCCTGAAAAATGATGGCTCCTTCGTCATAAAATTCATTAACATGATGAATGGTAATGCCTGTTTCAGTTTCTTTGTTTTCAACAACTGCCCGATGAACATGCATGCCATACATCCCTTTCCCGCCGTACTTTGGTAATAGCGCCGGGTGGATGTTTACGACGGGGCCTTTGAAAGTGTTTAAAATATGTTTAGGGAATTTCCATAAAAATCCTGCCAGTACAATACACTCTATAGAATTATCCGCCAACGTTTGCAACACCCCTTTTTCTTCCAAAAAAGAGGCTTTGTTGAATACGTGACTCTCGACACCCAAAGATTCGGCTCGTTTTAAAACAAAAGCATTGGGGTTGTTGGTCAAAATAAGGACCACTTCTGCAACGTTATCTTGATTAAAAAACTCAACAATATTTTGAGCATTTGAACCCGATCCAGAAGCAAAAATTGCAATTCGTGTCATAATAGTTCCATAAAGTAAAACGTATTACAAAAAAAGGAATTATATTTTGATTACAACAAAATGACGAACAAAGAATTCCTTAAAGTTGCATTGAAACCACACATTTTTGGTGTAAAAAGATGTTTTACAATAAAGTTTTTTATTTTTGCACCCTAACTTAAACTTAAAACTAAATATTATGTCAGACATTGCATCAAGAGTAAAAGCGATTATCGTTGACAAACTAGGCGTTGATGAAAATGAAGTAGTAACCGAAGCAAGCTTCACCAATGACCTTGGAGCAGATTCTTTAGATACTGTAGAATTGATTATGGAATTCGAAAAAGAATTTGACATTCAAATCCCAGACGACCAAGCAGAAAACATTGCAACTGTAGGTCAGGCTATTTCTTACATAGAATCTGCAAAATAATTCCTTCAATTTTTTATGGAACTTAAGCGAGTTGTTGTTACGGGTCTGGGGGCTCTAACCCCTATAGGTAATACAAAGGATGACTATTGGAATGCCCTTGTGGCAGGCCAGAGCGGTTGTGCGTCTGTAACTTATTTTGATACTGAACATTTCAAAACAAAATTTGCTTGTGAACTTAAAAATTACGACGTTTCGGATTTCTTTGATCGCAAAGAAGCTCGAAAAACAGATCGGTTTGCGCAATACGCTATGGTGGCTTCTGACGAGGCCATCATAGATGCCAAACTAAATTTGGACACCATCAATAAATTTCGAGTTGGTGTCATATGGGGTGCAGGAATTGGTGGAATACAAACCTTCCAAACCGAAGTTACCAATTTTGTTAAAGGTAACGGGACCCCAAGATTCAACCCCTTTTTTATTCCTAAAATGATTGCAGACATTGCCCCTGGCAACATCTCGATTAAACACGGATTTATGGGGCCAAATTACACCACAGTATCTGCATGCGCTTCTTCGGCAAACGCCATTATTGACGCACTAAATTACATTCGTCTTGGACATTGTGACGTTATCATTACGGGGGGAAGTGAAGCCACAGTTAATGAAGCCGGTATGGGTGGATTTAATGCGATGCACGCTCTGTCCACACGAAATGAAAGCCCCGAAACGGCATCTCGACCATTTGACGCTACCCGCGATGGGTTTGTTCTAGGAGAAGGTGCTGGTGCTCTCGTTTTAGAGGAATATGAACACGCCAAAGCCCGCGGAGCTCACATCTATGCAGAGCTCGTTGGTGGCGGATTGTCTTCTGATGCCTACCACATGACAGCACCACATCCAGAAGGAATTGGCGTCACCGCAGTAATGGAGAATTGCTTGAACAATGCCGGACTAAAGCCAGAAGACGTCGATGCCATAAATACGCACGGGACTTCAACTCCGCTTGGCGATGTTGCAGAGCTTAAAGCCATTAAACGCGTTTTTGGCGATCATGCCAAAAACATCAACATCAACTCCACCAAATCTATGACAGGGCATCTGTTGGGTGCTGCTGGGGCTATTGAAGCCATCGCTTCAATCCTTTCCATGCAACACGGTATCGTACCGCCGACCATAAATCACACAACCCCTGATGAGAATATTGATCCTGAACTCAATCTCACTTTAAACAAAGCTCAAAAAAGAGACGTTAAAGTGGCCATGAGTAATACCTTCGGCTTTGGTGGCCATAATGCCTGTGTTGTTTTTAAGAAGTTAGACTAATTTCTTTTGAATTACATTCAAAACATATTCAAGTCCAATTCATCCAAAAACAACCCTTTTATTGCCGAATTAGAACCCCTTCTGGGGTTTAAGCCAAAAACCATTCATTTCTATGAAAGGGCTCTAACCCATCGATCTGCTTGCGAGAAAGATGAGTTTGGCAACCCGTTCAACTACGAACGTTTGGAGCTTGTTGGTGATGCGGTTTTGGGTGTGGTAATTGCAAAACACTTGTATATGGCTGTTCCTGAGGCAAGCGAAGGATACCTTACACAGATGAGAGCCAAAATTGTCAGTCGGGAGTATTTAAATCAAATTGGCAAAGATTTCGGGTTAATTGAGTTCATGAAAACCCATTTGGATTATTCTAAATTTAGCGAAAACACCCACGGCAATTTGCTCGAAGCTCTTATCGGAGCCATTTTCTTGGACAAGGGCTATAGAGTGTGTGAAAAATTTATTGATAAAAGCATTATCACGCCACATGTTGACATTCAGAGGCTCGAGGGTAAGATAACAAGTTATAAAAGTTTGATTGTTGAGTGGTGCCAAAAAAAGAAAAAAACGTTGCGTTTTGTCAACGAAAATGATACGGGAATTGAAAAGACGAAACACATTGCTGTTCATTTAAAAATTGACAACACTATTGTAGCGAAAGCCAGGGCGACTTCCCGAAAAAAAGCCGAGGAAAAGGCCAGCAGAAGAGCGTTTTTTGCACTTCAGAATCAAATTGAACGGTAAACTTATCCAAGCATGCTAGTGCAGCTTAAATCATATTCGTATTAATTTTTATTTAACTCTGATTTTCTTTTAGGGCTAATTACGCCATAATATCTATATTTACACATTCTAAATAGCACCATGGCGATACACAAACTAGCACTAAACGACTTTGAAGATACGGATTATACGCTTTTTGCTATACACTCGGATTTGGAATGTTACCGTATTGCTCAAACCATCAACCAGTGTTTAAACACACGCCTCAAGCGCACTAAAATGGATTTGGAACTTACTTCTGATTATCCGCTTTCATTTCCCTTGTTTGAATGGAATAATACCGCCTTAAGATCGACGTGGAACTTAATACAAAACCGTTGTAATATTGAGGTGACCTCCCCAGGCCAAGGGCTTTTTTCAGAACGCCCCGAACAAAACACAACCACCTACACGCTTTTGAATGAATATGCCTCTGTGGATTACTTTCTAAAAATTTCTGGAGAATATCCTTCAAACGATCTCATAAACAAAACACTAAACCAAGTGCCTTTTATTCATATGACATACTCTATTGATGTTAAGGCGCTAAAATCAAAGGATTATTTAATACTTAACTAATGTCATACAAAAGAAAAAAAACCAAAATTGTAGCCACGCTTGGACCCGCCGTTTCTACCAAAGAAATGCTGCTTAAAATGGTAGCTACGGGAGTAAATGTATTTAGAATAAATTTCTCTCATGCGGATTACAACGATGTCAAGCAACGCGTGAAGGATATCAGAGATATTAATAAAAAACACGGCTATAATGCAGCCATATTAGCCGATCTTCAGGGGCCAAAATTACGGGTTGGCGTAATGGAGGACGGTGTTGTTGTGGCTCCTGGTGATGAACTTACATTTGTTACAGGAGAACGCTTTGAGGGCACCAAAGATCGAGTTTATATGACCTACGATCAATTCCCTCAAGACACAAACCCAGGTGAGCGCATTTTGCTGGACGATGGAAAATTAATTTTTGAGGTTATTTCTACCAATAAAAAAGACGAGGTTAAAGCCAAAGTCATCCAAGGTGGGCCCCTAAAATCTAAAAAAGGGGTAAACCTGCCCAACACAAACATCTCTCAACCGGCCCTAACTGAAAAAGATAAAAAAGATGCACTATTTGCTATTGAGCAAGAAGTGGATTGGATTGCCCTATCGTTTGTTAGAAACCCCGAGGATTTAATGGAATTAGAAGCCATTATTTCAAAAAACAGCAGCTATAAAATTCCCATTATTGCTAAAATTGAAAAACCAGAAGCGGTTGAAAACATCGATAAAATTGTGGCCTATTGCGATGGATTAATGGTTGCTCGTGGCGATCTTGGTGTTGAAATTCCAGCACACGAGGTTCCACTGATTCAAAAGAAATTAGTTCTTAAAGCCAAAAGCGCACGAATCCCAGTCATTATTGCGACACAAATGATGGAGTCTATGATTGAGAGTCTTACGCCAACCCGAGCTGAGGTTAATGACGTCGCCAATTCCGTTATGGATGGCGCCGATGCCGTTATGCTCTCTGGCGAAACTTCCGTTGGACAATACCCAGTAGAGGTTATAAAGAAAGTGTCTGATATCATAAAATCTGTGGAAAACTCCGATCTGATTCATGTGCCACAAAAACACCCTCACATTAAAACCAAACGCTACATCACCAAGTCCGTGTGTTATCATGCGGCCCACATGGCCAATCAAATTAATGCCCGTGGCATTGCCACACTAACCAACAGTGGTTACACTGCATTTCAAATTTCGGCCTGGCGGCCACAAGCGCACATTTTGGTTTTCTCTTCAAATGAGCGAATTATCCCGCAGCTTAATTTACTGTGGGGGGTACGCGCCTTTTATTATGACAAGTTTGTCTCTACAGACGAAACTGTTGAAGACGTTAATAAAATGGCTTTGGACAAAGGGTATCTTGAAGAAGGTGATATGGTAATTAGCTTAGCGGCAATGCCGATCCAAGACAAGGGTATGGTCAATACGCTTCGAGTAACTGAAGTGAAATCTTAGACAACAGTCAAAATTCAAACTTCAATTGGAACGCCACCTCTTTTGGAGGATTTTGGTGGCTTTTTTCTGTATTTAGATTTGATAACGAAATCCCCACCAGGCGAACAGAGTCTTGAAGTTGGTCTTGGAATAACAAGTCCTTTGATTGCTCTAAAATAACTTCTTTAGTGCTTATAAAATAAGGTGCGGTTTTGCTGCGAGTTTGTAAGGTAAAGTCGCTGTATTTAAGTTTTAACGTAATTGTTTTTCCAGCAATTTTTGCCCGTTGTAATCGCTTTGAAACCTCTTGGGCCACTTGGTCTAATTGTTCAACTAAAAAAACTTCACTTGTTAAATTTTTTGAAAACGTTCTTTCGGCAGATAGCGATTTTCGAATGCGATCTGGTTTGACTGGACTAAGGTGAATCCCTCGAACTGTGTCGTAAAAATACGCTCCAGACTTTCCAAAATTTTCGATAAGAAATGGCCTTGATTTGGACTTTAAATCCCGTCCGCTAAAAATGCCTAAATCATACATTTTTTTGGACGTTACTTTTCCAATACCATGAAACTTTCGAATATCTAAATCTTCTAAAAAAGAAATAACCGCTTCTGGCGGTACGGTTTTTTGGCCATTGGGCTTGTTGTAATCACTGGCCACTTTAGCAACAAATTTATTGATTGAAATTCCTGCAGAAGCAGTCAGTCCAACTTCGGTTTTTATTCGATTTCGAATTTCATTAGCAATCCATGTTGCGCTTTGGATTCCTTTTCTATTTTCAGTCACATCAATAAAGGCCTCATCGAGAGATAGCGGCTCCACCAAATCGGAATACTCTAAAAATATGGCTCGGATCTTGTTTGATATTTCTTTGTAGCGATCAAAACGCGGTTTGACGAATACTAGATCAGGGCAAAGCCTCTTGGCAAGTGCGCCAGACATGGCACTTCGAACGCCAAAGGGTCTGGCTTCATAGCTTGCAGCGCTCACTACCCCACGCAAGCTCGATCCGCCAACCGCCAGAGGCAAACCCCGAAGGTGAGGGTTGTCCAGTTGCTCAACAGAAGCATAAAAAGCATCCATATCAACATGAATAATTTTTCGAATTGGTAAATCGTCCAACATAACGTAAATTTAGGGCTAAAAACTTAATTCTTGAAAGGTGTTGGAAATAGAACGAAAATTTTTAATTAAGTCGGAAAACTACAAAACAAAGATTGGCTCCTCCTGCGACATCATTCAGGGGTATTTAAGTATTGATCCCGAACGCGCAGTTCGAGTCCGATTGTGTGGCGAGATTGGGGCCATTACCGTCAAAGGGCCATCAAGTGAAAATGGATTGTCCAGATTGGAATGGGAAAAAGAAATTTCTGTTGATGACGCAAAGACCCTTTTGGGGTTGTGCCTGCCGCATAAGATTGAAAAAATAAGGCATTTTGTTGACTTTATGGGGCATACCTTTGAAATCGATGAATTTACAGGCAAAAATACCGGACTTGTTCTTGCAGAAATAGAACTTAAATCGGAAAATGAAACCTTTAAAAAACCCGACTGGCTTGGGGTTGAGGTCACGGGAAATCCACGATATTATAATTCATATTTATCTCAAAATCCTTATGAAAGTTGGTAGGTTAACTTTATCAAAAAATACTACCTTTAACCGCAAACTTGCTAAAATCACAAACACGCATGAAACACACGATTAATCTTCGCGAGGCCTTAAAAGCCCTTGATATTCAACCCAATAATTCTGGAACCTCAACGGGGTCCAATTGGTTTTCATCAGAGGAGTTTATAACATCCTTCTCTCCAGTAGATGGTGCACAAATTGGTCGCGTTTCTGTGACCACAAAAAGCGACTATGATAACGTCCTGCATACTGCAGCATCGGCTTTTAAAACATGGCGGCTGATGCCTGCCCCTCAGCGCGGGGAAATTGTACGTCAATTTGGAGAACGCCTTAGAACACTTAAAACCCCACTGGGTCAGCTGGTTTCCTATGAAATGGGTAAAAGTCTTCAGGAAGGGCTTGGTGAAGTTCAAGAAATGATAGACATCTGCGATTTTGCAGTTGGCCTTTCCAGACAATTGCACGGATTTACCATGCACTCCGAACGGCCCGGGCACCGCATGTACGAACAGTATCACCCTTTGGGGGTTGTTGGAATCATTTCGGCGTTTAACTTTCCCGTTGCGGTGTGGGCTTGGAACACGGCTTTGGCTTGGATTTGTGGAGATGTTTGTGTTTGGAAGCCGTCCGAAAAAACACCGCTTTGTGGCATCGCTTGTCAGAAAATAGCCGCATCTGTATTTGCCGAAAATAAATTGCCAGAAGGCATTTCTTGTCTTATAAATGGGGATTATGCCGTGGGTGAATTTTTAACTCAAGATCCTCAAGTTCCATTAATTTCTGCTACAGGTTCTACAAGAATGGGGCGTATTGTAGCTAAAACTGTTGGTGAACGATTGGGTAAATCTTTACTAGAATTGGGGGGGAATAACGCTATTATAGTCACCCCAGATGCTGATATTAAAATGACCGTCATTGGGGCCGTGTTTGGTGCTGTTGGAACAGCGGGGCAGCGCTGTACCTCAACAAGGCGCCTTATCATACACGAATCGATGTACGAGAACGTAAAATCGGCATTAGTTGATGCCTACGGTCAATTGCGCATTGGAAATCCACTGGACGAAACCAACCATGTTGGACCTCTAATAGACACGGATGCTGTTGAACATTATAACAACGCTTTAAAAGCGGTTGTAGATCAGGGGGGGTCGATATTGGTTGAAGGTGGCGTTCTTCAGGGAGAGGGTTACGAAAGCGGTTGCTATGTAAAACCCGCTATCGCTGAGGCCAAAAACGAATTTGATATTGTGCAACACGAAACTTTTGCTCCCGTATTATATTTGTTAAAATACAGCGGTAGTGTGGACAACGCCATCGCTTTACAAAATAGTGTGGCCCAAGGGCTATCCTCTGCCATTATGACCAATAATCTGCGAGAAGCAGAATTGTTTTTATCCCATACGGGTAGCGATTGTGGGATTGCTAACGTCAATATTGGAACTTCTGGTGCTGAAATTGGTGGCGCTTTTGGGGGAGAAAAAGACACTGGTGGGGGCCGCGAGTCGGGGAGTGACGCTTGGAAAATCTACATGCGGCGTCAAACCAATACAATTAATTTTACGGCCAATCTTCCTTTAGCTCAAGGGATAAAATTTGACCTTTAGTCCCTTTTTCTTAAAACTTATCCCCAAAAAAGTGACTTTTCTCAAGTTTCGTGTCTAAAAGGATACGTGGCGTGTAACGCCCTAATTTAAATTTTTTATAATGAACAATAAATCAACCTACTTATCGGGTATTCTAGCGACCCTAATTATTGGTGCTTTGTTGCAGTGGTATTTTTGTTGCAATTGCAGTGCTGAAAAAAAACCCGAAAAAGCACACGTTAAAAACACCATTACAAAACCGGCAGTTAGTGCTATTCCGTTTGCATTTAAGGACGGAAATTTATCCATTAAAAGTCAAGATAACCTGAATTTTTTCAAATCTGAGCATGCTGTGGTTCAGCCCGTTTCGGAGCATCTTACCTCTTGTTTACAAGAATTGGCTTCGTATTTTAAAAATAATCCTAACAAAACCCTAAAAATCACAGGGTGGTATATCGAAGCTGAGAATAATTCGTCAAACTACGATAACCTTGGTCTTGCGAGGGCTTGGGCCATTAAAAACCATTTGAGCGAACTGGGGTTTCCAAAACATCAAATGGAAGTTAACGGTAAGGTTAACAATACCTTGAAAGCCAATGTAGAGCAACTCTTTTTTGGGCCCTACGCCTTTGAGACGCTCACTAAAAAGGAAGATAATTCTGAGCTTTTAAAATTAAAAAAGGCAGCCCAAAGACATACGGTTTTGGTTCATTTTTTGCCTGGTCGTTTTTCTAAAACTGTGACCGCTCAGGAAAAGAGCCGTTTGCGAGATGTTGCCAACTACCTTAACGCCTCCGAGACCTCCTCTTGCACCATTATTGGTCATACAGATAGCGTGGGATCGGAACAAAGCAACCTCGTGCTTGGAAAAGAACGCGCGGAATTTGCAAAAAAGGAATTGGTAAAACTAAAGGTTAGTCCAAAAAAAATAAAAACCTTAAGCCGTGGAGAATCCTCTCCAATAGCCGCCAATGCCACAAAAAACGGAAAAGCTAAAAACAGAAGAACTGAAATACAATTAAATTAAAAAATAAACACTATGAACACATGTCTATTAATCCCGATTGCCGTTGGCTTGTTGTCTGCTCTTTTGGGGTATCTTTTAGGACGACTTTTTTCAAAGGATCGTTGTAAAACACAGTGCGAAAATTTGGAACGCAAAATTTCAACGTTGGAAGCCGAATTAAATGCTTGTAAGGACAAAAACCGCTTGTCAAAATCGTCGCCATCAGCAGGATTTTTTAGTTACTCTTTTGATAAAGATAAAGCCAGAGCTGTTTTTGGAAAATCGATCAAGGAAAATGACCTTACGATTATTGAAGGAATTGGTCCAAAAATTCAACAATTATTTCATAACAACAATATCAAAACCTGGAAGTCGCTATCCAATTGTAGCGTACAAAAATGTCAATCTATCCTGGATGCTGGAGGTGAGGCCTATAGAATTCATAACCCTGGAACTTGGCCAAAACAAGCTCGTTTGGCCTACGAGGGCAAATGGAAAAAACTATTAGAGTGGCAGGAAGAACTTGATGGCGGTAAATAACCGATATTAAAAAAACGCCCTACGCCAGTAAGGCGTTTTTTTAGTTGTATTTCACTTTTCGTAAAATTCGAATACTTTCTTTGTACAAGGCATAAACTTCACTGTTTTTGGATACTAACGGTTTTGTTTGCTCCAATTGTTTTAAGGCCTGATCAAACCCGTTAAAATGACAGATTAAATACGTGATAGGAAGGTTTTTTAAATCCGCCCGTTCTTGAAGATTAAGAGACCGTTTGGTTCGAAGTTTTTCTAAAAGAGCATTGTTCGAATTAAAAATGTGGTGTAAGGTTTTCTTGTTATAAATTGGAGGTTGAAACAACAGCTTGGTATTGATGGTGTACTGTGCATTGTCGTAAAAATTGATACAGGTTTCCTCGAGTTTAAGGTACTTGTTTTGGCCGTTGAGGCCCAAATTGACGTATTCTATAATTCGAAATTGATCTGAATCGAACGATATTTCCACTTCGTCTAATGCTGAATAAAACAGTCGAACTTGTTCATTGATTAGAGCTATATCCACTCTAGAATAAAACGTTTGGTCCTTAACGTGTTTTGTTTTCCCGGCCCAGCAAATCACAAAATATTCTTTAAATACTTTGTAAACAGGATTGTAATCTTTTCGCTTTGCCATAAAATCAAAAACACCATCCAAGGTGTATTGAATGTTATTTTGAGCGTGTTGTTCAATGGATTGAACAATTTTAGAATTAACATCCTGAAGCTTTAAGTCAAAGACTTTTGGCATACTGATGCTTCCATCTCTAAAAAAAACAGCCCCGCCGTAGTATTTCCATATGTTTTTTCGCAGAGCCGTAATTTGATCTGTTGTTTTGGCTCTAATGGTAACCAAGCCCACAACTTTATCTTCGGGAAGGTGAGGAAACGCAATGTTTTCGTACTGAATGACAGGGGGGTGTTCCAAATAGGCATTAATTAAATTTTGAATTTTGCTGTCATCAAAAAAATCTACACCAACAATTGAATTGTTAGAATCATCCACGCCTATAATAATGTAAGAATTGTTGTGCGGATTACTGTTAGAAAGCGCGCAAATATGTTTTAAAAACTTCGCTTTACCTTCTTTCTCTCCAATATTAATTTGACGTTTTTTATCATAAAAACTATTTTCGTCGTTATGAGCCAATAGGTTTTTAATAAGCAATCGTTTATTAATCATTATTGAATTCGGTTTAAGGCACTTGATGCCCTTGGCTGGCAATTAAAATTTTAAACCAATCTTGGGTTGAAAGCTTAATTTTTGCAGCACGTAGGGCTGAGGCAATCCTATCTTTATTGGTTGAGCCAACAATGGGATGAACTCGAGCTGGGTGTTTTAAAATCCAGGCATACAACAACTGGTCCACCGTACAATCATAGACTTGAGTGAGCTCTAAAAGTTGCAGCTCAAGACGCTCTTTTTTCGAATCCTCTTGAAGGTTAAAATAAGAGCGTACTGGGCCCCAAGCCATAGGTAAAATTTGATGTTGAATCATGCGGTCCAGCGTCCCGTCAAACATGGGTGCATAATGCACAGCCGAGAACTCAATTTGATTGACCTCAATCGCTCCCTCAGAAAGCATCAAATCCAATTGTGATGGGCCAAAATTTGATACGCCAAAATGTAAAATTTTACCCTCCTTTTTTAAGCGTTGAACGGCCTCCAAAATCTCATTTGGATGCATCAAAGGACTTGGTCGATGGATGAGCAAAACGTCCAAATAATCGGTCTGCAATTTCGTTAAAGACGCCTCAGCAGATTCCATAATGTAAGCTCTCGATGTGTCGTAATGAACAACCTCATTAGCCCTATTTTCACTAAGATATTGAATGCCGCATTTGGTAACAAACTGCACCTTATCTCTCTGAACAGCAGCGCGCTTAAACGCTTTACCAAAATCAGACTCCATTGTGTAGCTGCCATAAATATCGGCATGGTCAAAAGTGGTTATGCCACTGCTATAATAATAGTCAATTAAATTTGACATTGATTGATGAGAAAATTCCTTACCCCATTGACCCCATGACATGGTGCCGGCAACAAATCGAGAAAATGTTATTTTTGGCATGATTTTTTATATTAAACTAAAATTAAAAAAGAATCGTACAACAGCTCTGAAAATAATCTTTATTTTTAACCAATTATTAACAAGGTTAGGTAAAATTATTTTCAAAATTGCGAAGTAAACACCAGAAAACACCACCAAAAATGAAAGAAGAAACAATTGACATCAAGGCAATTAATGAGAAGATTGAGAAACAAAGCGCATTTATAGACCTGCTTACCTTAGAAATGGGGAAAATTATTGTGGGACAAAAACACATGATTGAACGCCTACTGATTGGCCTCTTGGGGCGTGGACATATTCTACTGGAAGGGGTTCCTGGATTGGCCAAAACTTTAGCAATTAACACCTTATCTCAAGCTGTTTCAGGAAGTTTTAGCAGAATTCAATTTACACCAGATTTGCTGCCTGCGGATGTTGTTGGAACTCTAATTTATAATATGAAAGCCAATGATTTTACCATAAAAAAAGGCCCCGTATTTGCCAATTTTGTTTTGGCCGATGAAATTAATAGAGCGCCAGCAAAAGTCCAATCGGCCCTCCTCGAAGCCATGCAGGAAAAGCAGGTTACCATTGGAGACGAGACCTTTTCCCTTGACAAACCTTTCTTGGTGATGGCCACCCAAAATCCCGTAGAGCAAGAAGGGACCTACCCACTACCGGAAGCTCAAGTGGACCGCTTTATGCTAAAAACTGTAATTGATTACCCAAAAATGGAGGACGAACAAAACATCGTTCGTGCCAATTTAAAAGGAAGCTTTGAAACCATAAAACCCGTTGTTAACGTTAAAGAAATTTTAGCGGCACAAGATGCTGTTCGCGACGTGTACATGGATGAAAAAATAGAAAAATACATCTTGGATATTATTTTTGCAACGCGTTACCCAGAGCGTTATAATCTTTCAGATCTTAAACCTCTTATTTCCTTCGGAGCTTCACCAAGAGGAAGTATTAATTTAGCCACAGCAGCCAAATGTTACGCCTTTATTAAACGCCGTGGCTATGTCATTCCGGAAGATGTTCGAGCGGTTGTTTTGGATGTTTTGCGTCACAGGGTTGGCATCACCTACGAAGCTGAAGCTGAAAACACAACTTCGGTGGATATCATAAACACCATTGTTAACGAAATTGAAGTCCCTTAGCGGTCAGTTGTAAAGGTTTCAGTTTAAGCCAAACGCAATTCAGGTTAAAACTCTTCGATGGATACAAAAGAATTACTTAAAAAAGTTCGTAAGATAGAAATCAAAACACGTCGGTTGTCGGATCACGTTTTTGGTGGAGAGTACCACTCGACGTTTAAAGGTCGAGGGATGACTTTTTCAGAAGTACGACAATATCAATACGGCGACGACGTTCGAAATATTGATTGGAACGTGACCGCGCGATACAACGAGCCTCATGTCAAAATTTTTGAGGAAGAACGCGAACTAACCATGATGCTGGTTGTGGATGTCTCTGGGTCTAAAAACTTTGGAACACACCGGCAATTTAAGAGCGAGTTTGTCACAGAAATTGCAGCCACACTTGCTTTTTCAGCCACTCAAAACAACGATAAAATTGGGCTTGTTTTATTTTCAGATACCATTGAGCTTTTTATTCCCCCAAAAAAAGGGCGATCTCACGTCCTTCGAATCATTCGTGAATTGCTGGAATTCAAACCAAAAAACACAAAAACTGACATTGCGGAGGCCTTAAAGTTTTTGTCTAATGTTTTAAAGAAAAAGGCTATTGTTTTTCTGTTATCTGATTTTATGGATTCGGGCTATTCTCGAAATCTCAAAATTGCGGCAAGCAAACACGACATCACTGGCATTCGTGTGTATGACAAGCATGAAGTCGAAATTCCAAAACTGGGTTTGGTCCAAATGATTGATCAAGAATCTGGAAGAAATGTGTTGGTTAATACCAATTCCAAACGCGTTCGAACAAGTTTTGCAAAAGCTCAACGCAACAACGTCGAATATTTTAAGGACCGTTTCAAGAAATCCGGTGCCGGTAGTTTGGATTGCCGATTGGATGAGAGTTATGTTAAAAAGCTTTTGGGTTATTTTAAACAACGGAATTAATATGGCGCAAATGATAGAGACATATTGCCAAAAAAAAATGAACAAATCTATTCTTGTCCTCATAATGATGTGGTGTTGTGGGGGGATATTGGTAGCACAGGTAGATACCCAGGTGGACACCACCACCATTAAAATTGGTGAGGAATTAATATTGACCTTTGAGGTAGAGACCGACTCCACTTCAACGGTCGTATTCCCCGAAGGACAAACATTTCAGCCGTTGGAACTTTTAGAAAGTTATGCTGCCGACACCACAAAACAAGATTTGAAAATTAAACTGATTAAAAAATACGGTCTTACTCAATTTGACTCCGGGGTATATCGTATTCCGAGGCAAAAAATTTTAATTAACGATACGATTTTATTTTCAGATTCAATAGCGGTGCAAGTTAACTCTGTCAAAGTGGACACTACCAAACAAAAACTGTACGACATCAAGCCCATCATCGGGGTTGAAAAGCAGCGTTCGGGTTGGGGCTGGTTTTGGTGGATTCTTGGAATTGGGCTGATTGCCGTATTGTTGATTTTTAAGCTTATTTGGGCAAAAAAAACAACTCACGGCAACGAAACTGAAAAAAATCTTCCGCCGTACGAACACGCCAAAGCAGCTTTAAAAGCACTGGATGAAAAACACTATTTTGAGAACAACAAAATTAAATCGTTTTACTCCGAATTGACACTTGTGTTGCGCCGCTATCTTGATGAAAAAGTGTACGGCCAATCTCTAGAGAGCACAACCGATGAGCTTCTTGAAGCGCTTCACGGTTTAAAAAAAGCCAAAACAATTCGTTTAAATGATGAATCTCTAAAAAACATTGAAGCCATTTTGAAACGCGCCGATTTGGTAAAATTTGCTAAATCTAAACCCAATTTTGAAATTATTCGATTGGATAAAAACACCATCGATAGTGAAATAGATCAAGTCAAAAAAGGACTTCCTGAACCGACGGAAGAAGAACTCCAAATGGACCTGAAATACCAGGAGCAGTTGCAACGAAAGAAGCGACAGCGACAGCTAAAAATTGCTGGAATTTCCGCTGCTGGGCTAGTTTTATTGACTTTTATCGGAAGTTCGCTGTATTTTGGATTTTCGACAGTTAAAGACACCCTGCTAAGACATCCTAGTAAATTACTGTTGGAAACAGAGCATTGGGTTTCTAGCGAATATGGTGCCCCTGGAATTACAATTGAAACTCCTGAGGTTTTAGGACGTAAATCCAACGATTCCGTGCCTCCAAGTCGAAACAACGCGAGCACCAAAATTTTTGGCTTTTTCGATGAAAATGTCCCGCTTAAAATCTTAATAAAAAGTTCAAAATATCCTTCCAATAAGGATGCTAATCAACCGCAAAAGGAGCCAATCGATTTACTAAATGCCGCTGAGAAGGAGCTGGATGAACTGGGACGGCTGGGGGGCTTAAATATGCTGCCAAGAAACGAGAAATTCACCACCCAAAATGGACAAGAAGGATTAAAAACTTACGGCAGTGCAATGTTCCCTTTTGAGGGGTCAAACGCGGTAAGTGCAGAGTTTGTAATTTTGGGCTTTTCAACGGCTGATCTTTTGCAACAACTTATCATGGTTTGGGCAACAGATGATGATTACACAAAAGCAATTTCCGATCGAATTTTGAGCTCTGTTGAGCTTATTAAATCAAATCAAAACTAATGTTTGAGGGGATAGAATTTACACATAAAATATTTTTCTGGTTATTGCTGGTAATACCGGTTTTGGTTGCTTGGTATGGATTTAACCACAAAAAAGCATCGGCAGATTTAAAGGTGTCAAACGTTGAAAGTTTCGGGCAGAATAACATTTGGGCCTACCTCAAGCATGGTCTGTTTGGTCTTAGATTATTGGCCATAGCTCTAATCATTACAGCGTTGGCTCGGCCTCAAACGGTAGATGTCTCTTCAAAGACAAAAACAACCCGTGGTATCGATATCGTGATGGCGATCGATGTTTCGGCAAGCATGCTGGCCAAAGACCTTAAACCCAACAGACTCGAAGCACTCAAAACTGTGGCCAGTAAATTTATCAATAGGCGGCCAAATGATCGAATTGGCCTGGTAGAATATGCTGGCGAAAGCTATACCAGAACACCCATCACAAGCGATAAGGCCATTACTCTAAGATCTCTTAAGGAGATCAAATACAACACGATTATTACGGGTGGAACGGCCATTGGAATGGGACTTGCAACGGCGGTAAATAGAATCAAAGACAGTAAAGCCAAAAGCAAAATAATCATCCTGCTGACGGATGGTGTCAATAATTCGGGTTTTATCGACCCCAAAACAGCCAGTGAATTGGCCGTAGAGTACGGCATAAAAACTTACACCATAGGCCTGGGCAGTAACGGCATGGCGCTCTCGCCTGTGGCCATCAATAATGGTGCTTTTCAATATGCCAGAACACAAGTTGAAATTGATGAAAAACTTCTTAAAGATATTGCAAAAGAAACTGGAGGCCAATACTTTAGAGCAACCAATAACGAAAAGCTGGAGGCCATCTACGATGAAATTGATAGCTTGGAAAAAACCGAAATAGAAGAATTTAAGTTTTATAATTATGAAGAAAAATTTCGCCCTCTTGTTCTTTTGGCCCTAGGTCTTTTGGGGGTTGAATTTTTACTTCGCCATACATTATTTAGAAGTTTTATATAAGATGTATCAACTTGAAGAACATAAATGGTTTTGGTTGTTGTTGCTAATTTTTGGGTTAGTGCTCGTGTTTTCTTGGGCTCAAATTTGGAAGCTTAAAACCAAACGAGAGTTTTCGGATTCTGAACTGCTGAAGCGCCTTAGCCCCGATCAATCTTTTTTTAAATCGGTATTAAAATTAATTACAATCGCATTGGCTGTCTCATGTTTTGTTGTAGCTCTTGTTAATCCCAAAATTGGAACCAAATTGGAAACCGTTAAAAGAGAGGGTGTGGACATTGTTTTTGCTCTGGACGTTTCGAAAAGCATGCTGGCCGAGGATATGGCTCCATCCCGATTAGATAAAGCAAAACAACTGACCAACCAGATCATAAACACTTTGGTAAGTGACCGCGTTGGAATCATTGCGTATGCTGGCAAAGCGATTCCACAACTGCCCATCACGACGGACTATGGGGCTGCAAAAATGTTTCTTCAAAACATGAATACCGACATACTGTCCTCTCAAGGAACCGCAATTGATGAGGCCATTAATCTATCGAAATCATACTACAATGACAATGAGCAAACCAACCGCGTGCTAATTATTCTGTCGGACGGTGAAGACCACAACGATGCAAGCACAGACGTGGCAAAAGAAGCCGCCCAAGAGGGAATTAAAATCTTTACAATTGGCGTTGGTACAGAAAAAGGAGGGCCGATTCCCATTAAACGCAACGGCATCACCTTGCGCTATAAGAAAGACAGTAATGAGGGGGTTGTTATAACAAAACTTGACAAAGAAACCTTAATTGACATTGCCAACAACGGAAATGGAATGTTTATTGATGGCAAAAACACTCAAGATGTTGTGAAATCTGTTTCTAATATTCTTCAAAAAATGGACAAAAAAGAGTTTGAAGCCAAAGAATTTGCCGATTTTAAAGACCAATTCCAATGGTTTTTGGGATTAGGGCTTTTCTTTTTAATTTTGGATGTATTCTTCTTGGAGCGAAAAACAGCTTGGTTGAAACGGCTTAACCTGTTTAATGAGAATTTTTGAAATCGTGAAAGCTATCCCAAAACATATCATCCTATCGTTTCGTTGTATTTTTTCAGTGATTTTTATTTTGTGGGTAGTACCGCTAGGTGCTCAAGTGGAGGATGAGAACGGAGCCACATCGAACCGATTGGTTTTTGAAGCAAACTCGGTAGTTGAAGAGTCTTTTTCTGAAGCTGAAAAAATCTACCGAAGGGCTCTTTCTGAAAAACCAACCAATGCCAAAGGAGCTTACAACCTGGGACACGCCTACTACAATTCAGAGTTGTTTGATGAAGCCCTTTTGCGCCTCACCGAGGCGGCCAAAAATGGAAATAAGGAAGAAAAGCACCGCGCTTTTCACAACATCGGGAATACTCTAATGCAAAATAACGATTGTAAAAAAGCTGTAGAGGCGTATAAAAATGCGCTAAGAAATAATCCTAAGGACGACGAAACACGTTATAATTTGGCTTTGGCCCAAGAGTGTGCTAAAGAACAAGGTGGGGGTGGAAAAGACGAAGATCAAGACAAAGAACAAAATCAGGATCAAAACAACGACGAGAAAAAAGATAGCGATAAACAACAAGATCAAGATCAAAAAAATAAAGAACAGGGCGACGATAAGCAGGACAAAAACAAGGACGGGGATGAGAAAGATGATAAAGGGAATCCAAAAAATAACGACGGCGACCAAAAGAAACCCAATACAAAAAACCAACCTCAACAGGGTAAAATGTCGCCTCAACAAGTCAAAAATCTTTTAGAAGCTATGAATAATGAGGAGAAAAAAGTGCAAAAGAAAATGAATGCCTCAAAAGTGAAGGGCGCAACAACTAAAACTGATAAAGACTGGTAGCCCTATGAAAACGCAATGGTTTTTGGTCCTATTATTTACCGTCAACGCTGTTTTTGGACAAATTAGCTTTGAGGCGAAACCCAGTAAAACAACACTGGGGGTCAACGAGAGGTTGCGCATCGATTTTGTGATGAATCAAGATGGAGATAACTTTTCTCCTCCTGATTTTGTCAATTTTAAAGTCGTTGGCGGACCCAGCCAATCCATAAACAACTCGTGGATTAATGGTGTTCGTTCTTTTTCAAAAAGTTATACCTATTTTCTTGCTCCAAAAAAAAGAGGGGTGTTTACTATAGGTCAATCCACCATTGAAATTGATGGAGAAATTTACAAAACCTCCCCCATTAAAATAACAGTCACAGCTGCTGTTGATATTCCAAAGGACCCCAATGACCCAAGCTATATCGCTTCAGAAAGTATACACCTTGTTGCAGAGGTTTCTAAAACAAATCCCTACTTGAATGAAGCCATTTCTGTGGTATATAAACTTTACGTGGCCGAGAATACAGGGGTTCGAAACTGGTCGGAAATTGATACGCCTAGGTACAATGATTTCTGGAGTCAAAACATTGAAGTTAAGGGTCTCAGTGTGAAAGAAGGGCAATATAAAGGCGAAAATTACCGCTATGTGGTTCTTAAAAAAGCGGTTTTATTTCCCCAAAAAACAGGAAAGCTTGTTATCGAACCGTTAACGCTGGACGTTAGCGTTGAGGTTCCATCAAATCGAAGGGATATTTTTGGTCGACTAACAACGACAACAACCAGCCGAACCGTAACTGCAGGACGCCGAACAATTAATGTTAAACCCCTACCCGAAAAAAATAAACCCGCTGACTTTTCTGGGGCTGTTGGGAAATTTGATTTTAATGTTGTGACGTCCAAAAATAGTATGATCGCTTCCGAAGCATTTACCCTGCGCCTTGAAGTTTCTGGCAAAGGAAATCTTAAACTCTTTGAAATTCCAAAGCCAAGCCTTCCTGCTACACTTGAAGTTTATGAGCCAGAACACAAAGAAAACATCGCGACGCAGCTTTCTGGAATGCGGGGTTCTATTTCCGACAATTATACTGTTGTTCCTAACGAGAAAGGCCAATACCCAATCCCTTCCGTTTCTTTTTCATACTTTGATCTTGAATCAAAATCTTACAAAACCATTCCGTCGAATCAAATTATAGTCTCTGTCGCGGCAGACCCCACGGTTTCTAGTGTGGCACCAGAAAGTAGTTCTGATTACAACACAAATAGAAATACTGCTTCTGAGCAATTTTCTTCGTTTAAAACAGAAACGACATTCGTTCCAATACAAAAGAAGCCCTTTCATGGAAGTGGATTATTTTGGGTGTTATTTTTGGGGCCCCTTTTACTTATTCCTCTGACGATTATCGTTACAAAAAAGCGTCGTGATAGGGCATTGGATGTTGAAGGAAATAAAATCAAACAAAACAACAAATTAGCCCTAAAATACCTTGGAGAGGCCAAGTCAAGAATTGGCGCAAAAGACGAGTTTTACGAAGCTTTGGATCGAGCACTACACAAATATCTAAAAGCAAAATTAAAACTCGAAACAAGCGAAATTAGCAAAGATAAAATTCTAGAATTGCTTAAAAATAGAGGCGTTTTTCAATCCGATATAGAAACCTTTTTAGGGGTGTTACAATCGTGCGAACTTGCACGATATACCCCCTTAGATACAGCCGATATGAAACGCGACTATTCTGCTGCTTCTCTAGCAATTAGCGCTTTAGATAAACAACTAAAATGATATGAAAAAAATAAGTTTAGTCGTTTGGTTACTTGGAAGTATCGTCCATGCTCAAAACACCTCATTTGAGCAAGGCAATGCACTCTACAATAGCGGAGATTACAATGCGGCTATTTCTAAGTACGAACAAATCTTAGATAACCAAAAGCACAGTTCAGAGTTGTATTTCAATTTGGCCAATTGCTACTACAAGCTCAATGAGGTAGCGCCTAGCATCTATTACTACGAAAAAGCGCTTCTTTTAAACCCCAACGATTCGGACATTTTGAACAACCTCCGCTTTGCAAAAAAAATGACCATAGACACTATCGGTGACCTTCCAACACCTGGACTGGTAAAGCTTACAAATACGATGTTAAGTTGGTTTAGCGGGAATCAGTGGGCGATGGTTTGTGTTGTTTTAATGTTGTTTTTTGTTTTATTTTTTATCGCTTATTATTTGACAAAAAAGACTAAACTAAAACGCTTGTTTTTTGTTTTAGAAGGCTTGGTTTTGGTTGTTATGTTAGTTTCTTTTGGATTAATGACCAAAAAAATTGACCTTGAACAGAACCTAAAACATGGTATTGTGTTCTCAAAAGAGATAGCGCTTAAGTCTGAGCCCAACCTGAAAAGTGACACTGTGTTTTTACTTCACGAGGGTACGAAGGTACAACTGATAGAAGTTTTTCAGGATTCTTGGACTAAAATTCAGCTTAAGGACGGCAAAACAGGGTGGTTGCCCAACAGCACATTCAAGAGCTTATAAGCTTAATTTTTTTTTCGTTTTTATTTTTTAAAATTAGTAGTAACTTCTAGATATAACATGTTTGGCCTTTCGGTCATACGACGAAAAATCTTTTTGTATAACTCTACTGTTTTAAAAATGAACAAATTATTTTCTAACATAAAAGGTGATGCCTTTGGGGGTATTACAGCAGGTATCGTTGCTTTGCCACTCGCCTTGGCTTTTGGGGTGTCGTCCGGCCTTGGCCCTAGTGCTGGGCTTTACGGTGCCATTTTTATAAGCTTCTTTGCTGCACTTTTTGGTGGAACCAACACGCAAATCTCTGGACCGACAGCCCCCATGACCGCTGTGAGCATGGTAATCATCGCCGGAATTGTTGCTGCAAACGATGGCGATGTAAACAAAGCTTTGCCTTCGATTCTGCTCATTTTTTTACTGGCCGGACTACTTCAAATTGGGCTGGGTTTTTTAGGGCTTGGAAAATATATAAAATACATTCCATATCCCGTCGTTTCAGGTTTTATGACGGCTATAGGAGTTATCATATTATTGACTCAAATTCTACCCTCTCTAGGGTATAATCCGAAAAACGATACTGAATATGTCGCGCAATTTAAAGTCCAGGCAGAGGAGATTATTTTAAAAAATATTTTGAAGGAGGAAGCTGGAGAGGGCGTTTTGGTGTTGGAAGATTTTAAAGAAACCATTTCTAGGGCAAGCAAAATCTCCGAAGAGGACATCCTTAAAGAATCCAAAACCCTCGCGGCAAAGGAAGCTTCTGGGACAATGGGTGCGCTAAAAATCTTACCTCGGGCTTTACAAAATATTAATTTACTGGAGTTGTTATTATCGCTCGGGACAATTATCATAATATATGGTTTTAAGCGAATTTCTAAAGCGGTTCCCAGTACTCTTGTAGCCCTTGTTGTCATGTCTGGGATAGCGGTAGCTTTTGGGTTGGATTATGTTCCTATTGAAAAAATTCCAGAGGGCCTGCCTGTTCCTCAGCTTCAGATATTTTCCAGTTTTAGTTTCAAGACTTTTAGCCCCTATATCCTTACCGCTTTAACCCTATCGCTTTTAGGCGCAATAGACTCTTTGTTGACGAGCATAGTGGCCGATAATATGACCAAAACAAAACACAACTCCAATAAAGAATTGGTTGGCCAAGGTATTGGAAACAGCATTGCTGCTATTTTTGGAGGCATTCCTGGGGCTGGCGCTACAATACGAACGGTGGTCAACATCAATGCTGGTGGGAAAACACGCCTCTCAGGGATGATTGCAGGATTATTGCTGCTCTTTATTCTGTTGGCTTTAGGACCAATCGCCTCTAAAATCCCAGCCGCTGTACTCTCTGGAATTCTTATTACCGTAGGGATTGGTGTGATGGATTACAAAGGACTTCGAGCCATTCCAATTCTTCCAAAAGATCTGAAAATTGGTCCCCTCAAAGTAAGTTCTGAGGTGTTGATTATGGTAACTGTTTTGCTGCTTTCAACGTTTTGGGATCTCATTTTTGCGGTAGGAATCGGGCTATTGATCTCTTGTTTAATGTTTATGAAACTCATCGGTGATCTTACAGCAAAACGATCAAACCTGGAACCCCTCAAAGAAGAAGCGTGGCCAGACGAAATGGGATTCCCAAAAACCCTCAAAGACGAGGTGTTTATAAAACACATTAAAGGCCCTTTGTTTTTTGGATACACCGCAGAGTTTCAACAACTTTACAAACAAATCCCAGAACATGCAAAAACAGTAGTCATTCGATTAAGCCGAATGCAATACATGGATCAAACCGGGTTGTATGTTATGGAAGATGTGCTTCAAGATTTAAAAGCAAAAGGAATAAACGTTGTTCTTGTCGGGGTATTGGACCAGCCTCGATTCATGATGGAGCGTATCGATATTATCCCTGGATTTATCCCAGAGGACCGGGTATTTAAGACGTTCAAGGATTACCTAAAAGCGATTTCAAATTTAGAACAAAAGAAAAAAGGGACAATTAGAGAAGATTAGGCAGGTCTGTATTTTACTCCGTTTTTGACGGTTTCAAATCCTCGCCAATATCCAATACATTAGGGACAATTAATGGTGCTAACTGACGAACCGGTTCGTACAAAATGGATTTATTTTGATCTTCCTCCGAAATAAGCATTTTGGTTAAATGAATCTTGCTAATTAACATTAGAACAACAGAGATGATTAGGGCAATTTTTGCCCCGCCAAAAAGGCCGCCCAGAATCTTATTAAGAAGTCCTAAAAACACAAAACTTGCCAGTTTAGTAAGCGCTTTACCCGCTAGTGAAATGGCAAGCACAATAACAATAAATGTTATCACAAAGGCCGAAATATTGATGGTGTTTTCTTGCCAATCGACATGTTCTGTTAAGAATTCTGCAGCATAAGTGCTGAAATGTGCGGCACCATACACCCCCAACACTAGAGCTAACAGCCCTGCAATCTCTACAAAAAGACCCCTCGAAAGGCCTCTGATGATACCATACACAATCAAAGCGGCTAAAATGATGTCAATTACGGGCATAAATAATGCGTTTAAAATTTCTCTGGTGGCAGATTACGAAGTAAATTTACAAAATTAATTATGGTTAAAGACGACGCACTTAAAAAACGCTGGGCTACGGTTGTGGAAAAGATTTCTGCGCAATTTTCGGATGGAGAGCACTTGGACTTGGACGGTATCATTTATCTCATCGGAGTTCAAGAATTAGGGCAACTGCATAGAAGTTTTAAAAAAGATGAAAAAATCAATCTGATGCACATTGCCATTTGCCGACTCTTAATGCCGTACGGCTATTATGCTTTAGATTTTATTGATGAAGACGGGTGGCCTCATTACACCGCCAAGACCGAGCTCCCAAATCTCAAAGCTGGAGAACAAGCCCTTTTAATGAAGCAAGCCATTGTAAACTATTTTCTGGAGCAAGACTTTATTGATTAAGTTTTCTTAAATTTGACCTTATTTTTTTGATTCATGATTGACCAAATACAAAAACACATCGAAGAGGCGCAAAATTTTACGGCTAGTTCAATGCAAGACATCGAAGATTTCCGCATTAAATTTCTAGGGAAAAAAGGCATTCTGAACGCCCTCTTTGTGGAGTTCAAAACAGTCCCCAATGAAGATAAAAAGGCGTATGGTCAAGCCATCAACGAATTAAAAAAAACCGCTCAAGACAAGGTCAATGAACTAAAAGATTCTCTAAAACAATCGCCTTCCTCCAGTTCTAAATCCGAAGATTCGACACGCCCTGGTGATCCTTTTGAAGTCGGTGGTCGACACCCCATCTCTTTAGTTAAAAACAAAATAATTGATATTTTTTCACGAATTGGTTTCACGCTTAGCGAAGGGCCTGAAATTGAGGACGATTGGCATAATTTTACAGCATTGAACCTTCCCGAACATCATCCTGCAAGGGATATGCAAGACACTTTTTTTATTCAAACCAATCCCGATATTTTACTTCGAACTCACACCAGTTCTGTTCAAGTGAGGTACATGGAAAATAACACACCGCCCATTCGTACAATCTCCCCTGGCAGGGTGTATAGAAATGAAGCCATATCGGCTCGATCCCATTGTTTTTTCCACCAAATTGAGGGGCTTTACATTGACAAAAATGTGAGTTTTGCGGATCTCCGACAAACTTTACAGTATTTTACAACAGAACTTTTTGGAAAATCTAAAATTAGACTTCGTCCTTCCTATTTCCCATTTACTGAGCCCAGCGCCGAAGTCGATGTCTACTGGGGGCTTGAAACAGAAACGGATTACAAAATGACAAAGGGGACCGGGTGGCTCGAAATTATGGGTTGCGGTATGGTAGATCCCAACGTTCTTTCCAACTGTGGTATTGACCCTGAGGAGTATTCTGGATTTGCGTTTGGGATGGGAATCGATAGAATTGCTTTGCTCTTGCATCAAATTAACGACATCCGATTACTGAGTGAGAACGATATCCGATTTTTAGAGCAGTTTAAAAGCACCTTGTAATCCGCCCAATTGGATTAATCCAACTTATTTGCTAATTTTTTAAATATGGTTTTGGGTGACTTTTGGCCGTACAAAATACTGTGTACGGCATTGATAATTGGGGTTTGTGCCGGTTTTAGATGGTTGAAATTAATTTGATAAGCACTTTGAGTAGCATAAAACCCCTCGGCGACCATGTTCATCTCCATTTGTGCTGACTTCACAGTGTAACCCTTACCAATCATATTACCAAACATTCGATTTCGAGAGAATGTGGAATACCCCGTAACTAGCAAATCGCCTAAGTATACGGTCTCATTGATTTTGCGTTTCATTTTATATACCTTTTTGATGTAGCGTTTCATTTCTCTAATAGAATTACTCATCAAAACACTTTGGAAATTATCACCATAACCTAAACCATGGGCAATACCCGCCGCAATGGCATAAATATTTTTTAGCATTGCTGCATATTCTGCGCCAATTACATCGTCGTGGGTTTGGGTTTGAATGTAGTGGCTGGATAACCGTTTTGCTATGGCAGATGCGGTGGGTTTATCAATGCAGGCTACGGTCAAATACGACAAGCGCTCTAGGGCTACTTCCTCGGCATGACAGGGGCCGGCCAAAACGGCAATTTTTTCAAAAGGGACTTGTTTACGCACGTGAAAATACTCCCCTGCTAACAATCCAAATTCAGGAACAATTCCTTTAACGGCAGAAAGAATGGTTTTTTGTGAAATATCTACAGTTAATTGTTCAACTTGAGCATGAAGAAATGCTGAAGGTATCGCAAAAATAAGAACATCAAAATGCTGAGCAACCTCATTTATATCTGAGCTTAAAGAGAGTTTGGAGGTGTCAAATTCAACGGAAGATAAGTAGGACGGATTGTGTTGTTCATTACGAATATAATCCATTGTATTTTCATTCCGAATATACCACCCCACTTGGTCTAGGTTTTCGCATAGCATTTTTACAATGGCTGTTGCCCAGCTTCCGTTGCCAAAGACCGCATATGTTAGGTTAGATGTCATGCTGTGATAGTAAAATGGTTAATTGTGAAACTGCTGTGATTGGTTTGAACTAAAAATTGAGTTAGAGCAACACATTCAGTTAAATTTTTGTTCAATAATTTCAAGAAAACGCGACTCATAGTCCTCTTTCCCTTCCCAATTGTTGTAATCCGGCTTAATGATGTTTTCCAGAAAATCTGTAATTTCTTCAAATGAATCCATCGTATTTAATTGCGAAACCACACGGTCGTAATCTTCATTGTTGTTCTCAAAAAGATGATTTACAAAAGCAAGCCTGTCGTTGAGTCCAATTTGAAAACCACCGGTCTTAAGTTTATCATTTAAAGAAATAGTCTCTTTTGGCTCCGGCTCTTGACCGTTACTTTTTGAAGTCTCGTCAACGGGGTCAAATATAGGCAACTGACCAAAACTAGGTGACAACTCCGAAAGATCCTCTTCTACTGGAGTGGTCTTATTTATTGCCTCAACAAGGTCGTCCACTGCTGCTGTCTCTTGAGGCATTTGAGCCACTATATCTTTGATTTTTTCTATGGCTGGCTCCATAAGATCCTCATCCTCATTAGGGTCTATATTGACATACGTTTTTTGATCTACCTCAACGGCATCGCTTACCGCATTATTAAAAGCTCCCTCCAAAGCGTTAAAAAACGAAGAATCTGTAGCAACGTCCTCTGGAATGTCTCCATCAAAATGCGCTTCTAAAAACTTTAAAACTGTGATTTTCTGGTACAATAACGCGACTTCTCGGTGCATCTTCTCGAGATCTTCTCGGCCGGTAAGTTTCAAAATTCTATGCGCAATACTAATAAGGTCGGACTCGAGTTTCTTTTTCATTGTGTAAATGTCTTGTGCTGGGTTGACTTTTAATTAATCTTTAAGAATAAATGTTAAAAACTAAAATATAGACCTTCTATTTGAGCTAGAGATGTTCTTTTATTTTAGTAAATTTACATCACTCTTTCTAATGCCTACAAAAAGCATTAGACGGTGCTAAAATTACAAAATGTTTCTTGAAAATACAGTAAACCCTAAAGAACAATTTGGATGGATTGAGGTCATCTGTGGCTCAATGTTTTCTGGAAAGACTGAAGAGCTCATCCGGCGCCTTCGTCGAGCCAAATTCGCTAAACAAAAAGTAGAAATATTCAAACCTGCCATTGACGTGCGGTACGACGAAGATAAAGTAGTGTCACACGACGCCAATGAAATTCGATCCACTCCAGTACCCTCTGCCTCCAACATCCCCTTGCTGGCCGACGGTTGTGACGTTGTAGGTATAGACGAAGCACAATTTTTTGACGACGAAATTGTAAGCGTTTGCAATGCGTTAGCCAACAAAGGGGTTCGGGTAATCGTTGCTGGACTTGACATGGATTTTAAAGGAAACCCGTTTGGTCCCATGCCAAACCTAATGGCCACCGCCGAATATGTAACCAAGGTTCATGCCGTTTGCACAAGAACAGGGAATTTAGCACAGTACAGCTTTCGAAAAGCCAAGGACGAAAAACTAGTGCTGTTGGGCGAGGTTGACGAATATGAACCTTTGAGTCGTGCGGCCTTTTATAAAGCCATAACGAAGGAGAAAATAAAAACGATGGATGTTGTTGACCACACCAACTTGGACCCAAACAATCTTAAAACCTAAATTTTGGCCAAAGAGACAACACTAGAAATTAGTCTTTCTGCACTAAAGCACAACTACCACACGCTAAGGTCTAAACTAAGTCCCAAGACTCACTTTCTTGCTGTAGTAAAAGCCTTTGGTTACGGCAGCGAAGCGGTGAGTGTAGCTAAAGCTCTTGAAACTTTTGGTGTTGATTATTTTGCGGTAGCATACATCAACGAAGGGGTAACTCTTCGGAAGGCCGGCATAAAAACCCCCATTTTGGTGCTGCATCCGCAGCCCCTAAATTTTAAAACCGCTATCGAGTACAAACTTGAACCTAGTGTCTACAGTCATAGGGTTTTACACGAGTTTATTTCTGTGGCAGAAACGCTTGGCGTACAAGAATATCCTGTTCATGTAAAGTTTAACACCGGTTTAAACCGTTTAGGGTTCAACAAAGAAAATGTCCAAACAATTGCCAACCTCTTACTTGGCTCAGACGCTGTTCGTGCTGTTTCTATATTTTCTCATCTTGCTGCTAGTGACGATTTGAATGAAAACGCATTTACTGAAAACCAGATTGATGAATTTAGGTCTATCTCAAAACAATTTGAACAACACTACGGGCACTGCCCCACAAGACACCTTTGCAACACATCGGGTGTCATTAATTACCCTGAAGCAGAGTTTGAAATGGTGCGTTGCGGTATCGGGTTATATGGTTATGACAACAAGGAAAGTGCGCCGTCAGAGCTTCGGCCCGTTATGGCTTTAAAAACTGTAATTTCTCAAATTCACCCTATTAAAAAAAACGACAGCGTGGGCTACAACAGAGCTTATGTTGCAACAGAACCTAAAAAAATTGCAACGCTGCCGCTTGGGCACGCCGACGGCATAGGACGGCAGTACGGAAACGGGGTTGGCTCTGTTAAAATTAATGGCCAAATCGCCTCTATTGTGGGGAACGTCTGTATGGACATGATTATGATTGATGTAACCAATATTTCTTGTAAAGAAGGGGATGAGGTCGTTATTTTTGATTCATCTTTAACGGCCAACACATTGGCTCAAAAAGCAGGCACAATTTCTTATGAACTTTTAACGGCAATGTCTCAGCGTATAAAGCGAATTATTATTCCTTAATTTGATTTTGTTAATCTTATTATTTTAAATAGTTTTATATAATATAAACTCAAATCAAAATCATATGCTTAAAGAATTTAAAGAATTTGCACTAAAAGGCAACTTGGTGGACATTGCTGTTGCCTTCGTTATGGGTGCCGCATTTAAAGACGTTGTAACCAGTTTCACAGGGGGTATCGTTTCTCCTTTAATTGGCCTTATTTACAACTCTAACTTTAAAGATTTGAAATACATTATTAAAGAGGGCTCACCTAATAGCAGCGGCGGTGTTGAAGGGGAGGTGGCCATCATGTGGGGAGAATTCCTGACATACACCATTGACTTCATTATTGTAGCTTTTGTTATGTTTTTGGTCATCAAAAGTATTAACCGATTAAAAACAAAAGAAGAAGACGCAATTTCTGGACCTTCCGACAACGAGCTTTTGTCTGAAATTAGAGATTTATTAAAAAAATAATCTCTTTTTATTAAGTTGATAAAAATCCTCCGTTTTAATATCAAGAAAACAGTGCTTTCGATATTTGAATTTATTAATTTTGCTTAAATTTTAATCTGAAAATATGAAAGTAGCCGTTGTTGGAGCAACAGGAATGGTGGGTACCATTATGATCAAGCTTTTGGAAGAGCGCAAATTTCCAGTAACCGAGCTTATTCCGGTAGCTTCGGAAAGGAGTGTAGGTAAAACCGTTACATTTAATGGTAAAGAACACACTATTGTTGGGCTTGACGCTGCGGTAAAAAGACAGCCAAAAATTGCTCTTTTTTCTGCTGGTGGAGACACCTCTTTGGCATGGGCTCCAAAATTCGCTGAGACTGGGTGTGTGGTTATTGATAACTCCTCGGCGTGGCGTATGGATCCAACAAAAAAATTAATTGTGCCAGAAATTAACGCCACCGATATTGATGTTAACGACAAAATTATTGCCAACCCAAATTGCTCCACCATACAACTGGTCTTGGCGCTTGCTCCTTTGCATCAAAACTACAAAATGACGCGTGTTGTTGTTTCAACCTATCAATCGGTTTCAGGAACTGGTGTGAAAGCGGTGCAACAAATGGAAAACGAAATTCAAGGAAAACAAGGAGAAATGGCCTACCCGTATCCAATCTTTAAAAACGCCCTTCCGCACTGCGATGTGTTTTTGGAAAACGGTTACACTAAAGAGGAAATGAAGTTGGCTAAAGAACCCCAAAAAATTCTTGACGACCGGTCATTTTCCGTAACTGCAACAGCGGTTCGAATTCCTACTGCTGGCGGCCATTCAGAATCTGTAAATGTTCAGTTCGAAAACGATTTTAGCCTTAGTGATGTAAGACAACTTTTGAGCGATTCGGCTGGAGTTGTTGTTCAAGACAATACAGACACCAACACCTATCCCATGCCCATATACGCTCATGGAAAGGACGATGTTTTTGTGGGGCGTATTCGTCGTGACGAAAGCCAACCCAACACCCTTAATATGTGGATTGTGTCAGACAACTTACGAAAAGGTGCTGCCACCAATGCAATTCAGATAGCAGAATACTTGGTCGATTCGGTTTTTTAAAGCACAATGCTTTCGGTTCAAAATATCGTTTTTGGATATCGCGACAATGTGGCTCTGAAAGATATTTCTTTTGATCTACCAAAAGGAAACGTGTTGGCTGTAGTGGGCGAAAGCGGTTCTGGCAAAAGCACCTTGCTTAGGCTTATTTATGGCGAATATGATGTGGATGGGGGGGTAGTTTTGTGGAAAAATCAAAAAATCCTCGGGCCAAAAAACAAACTTATTGTGGGGCACGAGTTCATGAAATATGTTGCCCAAGAGTTTGATTTGATGCCTTTCACAACAGTAGAAGAAAATATCGGTTCTTACCTCTCGAATTTCTATCCCAAACAGAAAAAAAAACGCACCAAAGAGCTGCTTAATGTTGTAGGGTTGGGGGATTATGCCACACAAAAAGTGCAATTTTTGAGTGGCGGCCAAAAACAACGCGTGGCACTCGCTAAAGCCCTTGCTAAACAGCCAGAAGTTTTATTGCTGGACGAACCCTTCAGTCATATTGACAGTTTTAAAAAAAGGACCCTTCGTAAGGACTTGTTTCGGTTTATTAAACAAAATAATATCACTTGCGTAGTGGCCACGCATGACAAAAACGATGTATTATCTTATGCTGATACCGTGCTGGTTTTAAACAATGGTGAAATGGTGTCAAAAGACACCCCTAAGCGTCTTTATAAAAATCCAAAACACCCCATTACCGCAGCCTTCTTTTCGGAATATTGTATTGTTGACGGTCGCATTTTCTATGCACATCAAATTATGGTTTGTGAAAACAATGGCCAAAAGGTCTCCGTTGTCCAAAGCTATTATAAGGGGCGTTTTTTTCTTGTTGAAGCAGTTTACAACAAACAGCGTGTTTTCTTTGAGCACCACACTTTTTTGGCGCCCAAGTCCGAGGTTTTTATTTGTTTCCAACTTTTGTAATAAAATATTTCCTAACTTAGGGGGAATTGCAATTTACTTTTTGTTTAACCCTTAAAAATTACATTAGAACCTCTTATGGAAGCTGCTGTTAATTTGGATTTTAGCAACACCATTATTGAAAGGCTCCCCAAGCACTTGAAGCAATTTATTGTACCACAGGATTACGATCAATACACCCCTATCGATCAAGCGGTTTGGCGTTTCGTGATGCGCAAAAACATGGCGCATTTAAAAGATATTGCTCACGATTCTTACCTCACTGGACTTCAAAAAACAGGCATAAGTATAGAGACCATTCCTAGCATTTACGGAATGAATCGAATACTAAAAGATATCGGATGGGCCGCAGTTGCTGTCGATGGGTTTATCCCTCCCAATGCTTTTATGGCGTTTCAAGCACATAAAGTTTTAGTAATTGCTTGCGATATAAGACAACTTGAACATATTGAATATACCCCAGCGCCTGATATTATTCATGAAGCTTCTGGCCATGCTCCCATTATTGCAAACCCAGACTACGCAGAATTTTTAAGACGGCTTGGTGAGATTGGAGCCAAGGCGATCATGTCTAAATATGATATCGATCTTTATGAAGCCGTTCGAAAACTGTCCATTTTAAAAGAAGCGCCAGGCGTAGACCCGCGCGAAATTCAAAGGGCGGAGGAGCAGGTTAATGCCCTTCAAAAAGAGGAGCCCGATTTTTCTGAAATGGCACAAATTAGAAACATGCAATGGTGGAGTGTCGAATTTGGATTGATTGGTTGCATGGAAAACCCTAAACTGTATGGGGCTGGCCTATTGTCCTCTATTGGTGAAAGCTCTTGGTGTTTGAGTGACCAAGTAAAAAAAATACCCTACTCCATCGATGTGGCTAAACAAGGGTTTGATATTACAAAACCTCAACCACAGCTTTATGTAACCCCTGATTTTGCCTACCTCATGGAGGTCTTGGAAGAATTCGCAAATACGTTAAGCGTCCGAAAAGGCGGGTATAAAGGTCTTCAGAAACTTATTGAATCAAGATCTGTGGGGACTATAGAACTTAATACAGGGCTTCAGATTTCGGGAATATTTACCAAACTTATTCTTGACGACAATAACAACGTCATTTACTTTAAAACTGATGGCCCTACGGCTCTGGCTTACCGTGATAAAGAGCTTATTGGGCATGGCATTTCGTGGCATAAGGACGGGTACAGCTCGCCGTTAGGAATGTTGAAACGTGTGAATCTTCCTTTGGAAAATATGACACCAGTAGACCTCAAGGCCTACAATTTTTATGACGGTCAACGGCTTTCGTTTGAATTTGAAAGCGGAATAAAAGTAGAGGGACTAAACATTACTGGAATTCGGAACGTTAAGGGTATGATTATGATCATTCAGCTTGAAGACTGCACGGTGTCCTATGGTGAGGATATTCTTTTTAAGCCAGAATTCGGAGTGTTTGATATGGCTATTGGAAACGACATCGTTTCTGCTTTTGCAGGGGCTGCTGATTCAAATTCTTTTCCCAATTTGTACAATGCCTCTGAAACTAAAACCATTAAAGCGGTCAGGGCGGGCGATCGTTCAAAACTCGAAGCATTATACCAAAGGGTTAGAACCTTAAGAGAGTCTCAATCCATTACGGACTCTGAAGTGCTTGCTCTTTTTAAAACCTTAAAATCTGAACACAGTGACGAATGGCTGCTGGCGGTAGAACTTCTTGAACTGGTAAGAGATGACAATATCGCTTTGCAAATTGAATCACATTTAAATTCTTTAGCAAAAAAAATCCCAACACTTAAAACCCTTATTGCTTCGGGAATTTCGTTGTCTAAAAACGACTCATGAACCCCATAAAAATTTTATATATTTATAACTATTATTAAAAACCCATACCTTATGTCTTTCTTTTATATTCCTTTTTATTTTTTAGCGGCACTGATTGTTTTTGCTGCATTTTTTATAGTAAAGCAACAAAGCGCTGCTGTTGTAGAGCGGTTTGGTAAATTTCAAAGCATTCGCCACTCCGGTTTACAGCTCAAAATTCCTTTAATTGATCGTGTGGCCGGGCGTTTGAGTCTAAAAATTCAACAATTAGATGTTATTGTCGAGACCAAAACCCTGGACGACGTGTTTGTTCGGCTTAAAGTATCCGTACAATATAAAGTGATCCGAGAAAAGGTTTACGAAGCATTTTATAAACTCGATTACCCTCAAGACCAAATCACCTCATACGTATTTGATGTGGTGCGTGCCGAGGTTCCAAAAATGAAATTAGATGACGTTTTTGTTAAAAAGGACGACATCGCTATTGCGGTGAAAACAGAACTTAACGAAGCCATGATGGAATATGGTTACGATATTATCAAAACCCTTGTTACTGACATCGATCCTGATGAACAAGTTAAACAAGCCATGAACCGAATTAACGCATCTGAAAGAGAAAAAATTGCTGCTCAATTTGAAGGAGATGCCGCCCGCATTCTCATTGTAGAAAAAGCCAAAGCTGAAGCCGAAAGTAAGCGCCTTCAGGGGCAGGGTATCGCCGATCAACGGCGTGAAATTGCACGAGGTTTGGAAGAATCCGTCGAGGTTCTAAATAAGGTTGGGATCAACTCGCAGGAAGCCTCTGCGCTCATCGTTGTTACCCAACATTACGACACCCTGCAATCTATTGGTGGCGAATCTAATAGCAATCTTATTTTGTTACCAAACTCGCCCCAAGCAGGCAGTAATATGCTTAACGACATGGTGGCCAGTTTTACTGCAAGCAATCAAATTGGAGAAGCCATGAAAAACCAAAAGAGTAAAAAAGGCGAGTAGTCGTTGGGTTTTAAACTATTGATTTGGCTTCCGCCGACAGTAATTCGTTAGCGTCTGCAACAGATTTTTCAACAAAGTCATTAATCTCGTTACTGCGTTGTAAGCCTTGTTTGAGCAGTTCTTTTAGAACCAAAACTGTTGCAATTCGAGTGCCTATTTTTTTGGCCGAAGTGCCAAATAATGGCTGAAGCTCTTCGTAAGTTATCTCACTTGACAACCTTTGAATTTCTTCTTTGGTTTTTAGTTGTTTGTGCTCGGGCAGGTTGGTGTATTTTTTGCCAAGTTGTTTAACGATATCTATGGCTTTTCGTTTAAGTTGTGGTTGTTTTGCCGCCAAATCTGGTTTTGATTTGGTTTGCTTCGCCCAAGTGTCTCTTAATCCTACGGTCTTGTTAAAAATGAGATGCTTGTTTGTGCTGTCAGAATCAATGGAGAAATACCCAATTCTCTGGAACTGATAATGGCTGTTTGTTGCCGTATTGATTAGATTTGGCTCAATATAAGCTGTCTTTTGTTGTAACGAATTCGGATTTAAAAACGTTGTAAAATCTTGGTCTTGAGCATCTGGAGCTGGGTGGGAAAACAGGCGGTCATATTCTCTAACCTCAACGGTTTTGGCGTGCTCAATAGAAACCCAGTGTAAGGTGCCTTTTACCTTTTTTAAACTTTCTTCTGTTCCGCTGCCGCTCAAACTTTTGGGCTCATAACTACACAGAATTTCTTGAATTTCTCCTTCGTTGTCTTTTGTCACAGACTCCGCCTTGATAATGTAAGCGTTCTTAAGGCGCACTTCTTTGCCTATCGTTAGTCTGAAATATTTGCCGTGGGCTTCTTCTTTAAAATCATCTCGTTCAATGTAAAGCGTTTTAGAAAAAGGCACTTGTCTTGTCCCAGAATCTTTATCTTCAGGGTTATTTTCGGCAGTTAACCACTCTGTTTTGTCCTCCGGATAATTTATAATCGTTAGTTTTACAGGGTCTAAAACTGCCATTACTCTTGATGCAATTTTGTTTAAATCCTCTCTAACACAAAATTCTAGCAACGACACGTCAATAACATTATCGCGCTTAGCAACCCCCACTGTATTTATAAATTTATTGATCGAATTAGGGGTGTAGCCCCGGCGACGAAGCCCCGATATTGTGGGCATTCTTGGGTCATCCCAACCGGAAACAATGTCTTGTTCCACCAAAGTTAGTAATTTGCGTTTACTCATTACGGTGTAGCTGAGGTTCAAACGTGCAAACTCACGTTGCTTGGGTAGTTGTGGATAGTCGTTTTGGCTGTAATTAAATACGACCGACTTAAACCAATCGTAAAGTTCTCTGTGGGGTTTGAACTCTAATGAACAAAGCGAGTGTGATATTTGTTCTATATAATCGCTTTCTCCGTGAGTCCAATCGTACATCGGATAAATACACCATGTGTTTCCTGTTCGATGATGTGGTGCGTGTATAACACGATACATGATCGGGTCGCGCATCAACATGTTGGTGTGGGTCATGTCTATTTTTGCCCTCAATACATGCTCACCTGCTTTAAACTTGCCCTCTCGCATTCTATTGAACAAGTCAAGATTTTCTTCAACCGATCTGTTTCTGAAAGGGCTGTTTGTCCCCTGTTGTGTTGGAGTGCCTTTTTGTTTTGCCATGGCTTCGCTTGACTGAGAATCCACATATGCTTTTCCGTCCTTAATCATGAGTACGGCCCAGTTGAAAAGCTGAAGAAAATAATCCGATGAATAACATTCCTTGTCCCAAGAAAATCCCAGCCAGCTGATGTCCTGTTTTATGGCATCCACGTATTCCTGATCCTCTTTCGTGGGGTTGGTATCATCGAACCTTAAATTAACTGGAGCGTTGTACTTTTTTCCCAACCCAAAGCTAATTCCGATGGCTTTAGTGTGTCCAATGTGTAGATAACCATTCGGTTCAGGTGGAAATCTGAACCGTAGCTTGGAAGGATCAAGACCGTGTTCTAAATCGGACTCAATAATCTGTTCTATAAAGTTAAGCGGTTTGTTCGGTGTGTTTTCCATCGCCAGATTATTCTGCAGTGCTTGTGTTTTTACAAAATTAATCATTTCCATAAATAAGAAATGTATATGATTCCAATAAATATTATTTTAGCGTCATTTAATTTTTGGGTTTTATCGTATGGGAGTAATAAAAGTAGAAAATATAAGGGTGTTTGCACACCACGGGTGTCTGAGCCAGGAGACTGTGATTGGAAGTGATTACCGCGTAGATCTCAATGTAAAGGCCGATCTTTTGCCTTCTGCGCATTCCGATGATCTAAACGATACCGTGGATTATGTCACACTTAATGCTATCGCGGTAGAAGAAATGCAACACCCTTCTAAATTGTTAGAAACGGTGGCCAAGCGTATCCTGGATCGTATATTTCTATCGTGTAAAACGGTGGAATGGGCCTCCGTTTCGGTGGCCAAAATCAACCCACCAATAGGGGGCGATGTAGAAAAAGTTGTCGTAATTCTAGAGGAGTACCGGCCTAACCTTTAGGCACTATAACACTTAACGCCTTGGGTTTTATCCCAACAGTGAGCGTCTTGGCGTTCAGGCGGCGGGACTCTCCGTCAATTTGAACAAGAAAAGAGGAGGTCGCTATACTTGAAATTTCTAACGCTTGTGTGGTATGGTAATGTGCTAATTGGCTCGAGGTTAGTTGTTTCAAAAGCATCAACCTTGCTAAGGCAATTTTTTTCCAAAGACTCACATCTTTGATGTAAACAAGATCAAGTTTCCCATCTTTTAGGGAGGCCTCTGGTGTCAACGATATGTTGTAGCCCATCTCATTTGAATTTGAAATAAATAAAATAAAAGGGGTGATTGTTTCGCTCTGATTATCAAAAGAAATTGAAACCTCTGATGCGCCACGGTGTTTTACAAAAGCATTTAGAAATGCCGATAAATAAGAACCAAACTGCCTCCTTGTTGTTTTGCTATAGTGGTGTATGAGTTCCGCTCCAAAACCAATGCTGGTGTTGCTGAAAAAATAGTGATGATTTATAACCCCAACATCAATCTTTGTCGTGTGCTGGTGTTTAATTACCAAAAGAGCGTGTTTTAGTTTTTTGGGGATATTTAGGTTTGAGGCAAGGCCATTACCAGACCCAAAACGCAATATCCCAAGCTCAATAGGCGTGTCTACAAGTGCTGTGGCAACCTCATTAATAGTTCCATCGCCGCCACAGGCTACAATAACATCAACACCCTCTTTTACAGATTCTGTTGCTAGTGTTTTCGCTTCTTTTTTTTGTTTAGACGTTTTTAAAACAAGGTCGTATTCTTGTTTTGGAAATATGCCTCTAACTAACTTTTTGTTAAGTTTGTTTTTTCCACTACCAGAAATGGGATTGAGGATAAAATGAATTTTTTTTCTAGTGTCCAATAGCCAGTGCTTTATTTTATGAGTTTACAATAATTATTAATTATATTGTATGTGCTATTATTTTGCTTAAATTTGCGTTCCTTTTTGGCGTCTTGGCCGAGTGGCTAGGCAGAGGTCTGCAAAACCTTTTACAGCGGTTCGAATCCGCTAGACGCCTCTTAAAAACCACAACTCAATGTTGTGGTTTTTTTATGGTCTAATATCTTCAATGATGTCCGACGGGTTAAGCTTATCTTTAGGTAAAACCCCTTTGACCATGAGGGCTATACCGCAAATTATTAAAATTCCGCCAATCCCTTTTTTTATTTTAAAAATAATCGATGGGGTTAAATTGTTTTGTAATCGTTTTGCCAAAATAATTTTAATCAAATCTGTGATAAAGTAAGCCATAATTAAAGTTCCAAAAAACACGTAAAAACGACTGGTGTTACCTTCAAAATTTGGTCCAACGACGATAATTAAACCAAGCCAAAACACCAATACGCCTATGTTGATGAAATTGAGCAAAAACCCTTTAATAAATAAATTTATGTAATTGGATGGTTCGTTATATCGCAACGGGTTTTCGATATTTCGTTTGGGTTTTTTTAAAACAATTGTTGCGCCGTAAATTGTTAACAATGTGCCTCCAAAGATATAAAGTCCCGGCTGATTGCTGAGATTTTCCAATAGTTGATAGCTGCTAAAATAAGCCAGAAGAATGAAAATGACATCTGCTAAAATGACACCGAGATCAAATGCAACTGCCGCTCTAAAACCTTTGATAATGCTTGTTTCTAGAAGAACAAAAAACACTGGTCCTATCATGAAAGCTAAAAGAAACCCTAATGGTATTGCCGCTTGAATGTCTTCTAACACTGGCTGTTTGTTTAATCTTTAAAAATAACGCGACCGCCAAACAATCGTTTTTGGGTTATCGCTTTGGGCTTTCCGTAAACAAAAACATCTCCGCCAGAGAAAATCCTGATATTTAAATCATTTAATGTTTTTACACTGGCCTCTCCACCTGTTTTTATATTAACATCTGAATATTTCGATACTAAATTTGAACCAAAATAAATACCTCCCGTTCGTAATGTTATGTTTTGTTTTTCTGTTGACCCTGAAACTGTGATAGCACCCCCTGTTAAACATTTTATGTTTAACAACTTCGTGTCTGAGAGAACACTCAATTGCGCACCTTCTTGAGTTTTTAAAGTCAATTCATATTGCTTTATAGGGTCTTGTGATGATATTATTGCGCCCTCGTTGGCGTCTATAACATCTACGGATGTGTAGTGAAGTTTAACCTGAGTTTGACTGCCATTGAACATGTTGTTTGTTCGCATTCTAATTTTTAGTATGTCGTTTTTTTGGATAACACTCACGTCGGATTTATGTTCTCCAGCGATAATAATTTTATTGCTGTCCGATTGAATTAATTCAACATTAATAAGATCGTAGACTTTAAGTGTAGAGAATTCACCTAATGTTTTGGTGATATTATCTTGCGAAAAAGCAATTGTGCTGATCAATAAAAAAAAGAAATAGACGTGTTTCATCTTAAAAATTTAAATTATAGTAAAATCGAGGTGTCTTCGAATTAAATCGGCGTGTTTTACTTTGACTGTAACTCGATCTCCAAGTTGGTAGCATTGTTTGGTTTTTTCTCCAACCAAAGCATAATTTTCTGAATCAAAGGTAAAATAATCTTGCGTTAAATCCTTAATTCGGACCATACCTTCGCATTTATTTTCTGTAATTTCTACATAAATACCCCATTCAGTAACACCAGAAATAACCCCAGAAAAAGAGGTGTTTTTATGATGTTGCATGTATTTTATTTGCATGTATTTTATAGAATCTCGTTCGGCTTTTGTGGCAAGATTTTCCATTTTCGAGGCGTGTTTGCATTTATCTTCAAAGGTGCTTTGATTAGGCGATGACTTTCCATCCAAATAATGTTGTAACAAACGATGTGCCATAATGTCTGGATATCGCCGAATTGGTGAAGTAAAGTGGCTGTAAAACTCAAAAGCCAAACCGTAATGACCAATGTTTTGTGTCGTATATTCCGCTTTACTCATGCTCCGGATGGCAAGTGTGTCAACAAGGTTTTGCTCTTTGGTTCCAACCACGTCCTTAAGCAGTTGATTCAGGGATGTGCTTATTTGTTTGGGAGATTTTAAGTTTAATTTATGTCCAAATTGATATACAATGCGTTGTAGATTTTCAAGTTTTTGTTGGTCCGGCACATCGTGAACACGATATACAAAAGTCTTAGAAGGCGTTTGTTTCCCAATAAATTCCGATACTTTTCTGTTGGCTAATAACATAAACTCTTCTATGAGTTTATTGGCATCTTTGGAAGTTTTAAAATAAACGTCAGAGGGGTTGTTATTGGAATCTAAATTGAATTTCACCTCTAGTTTATCAAAAGAGATCGCACCGCTGTTGAGTCTGTTGTGGCGTAGCAATTTTGCAAGTTTATCAAGAGTTAAAATGGCTTGTTTTATGTCGTCTGAGGTCGTATAGGTTTTATTTGTTAACGAAACATCGTCGGGGATTGTTTTGGTTTTAGTTTCAATAATATGTTGAGCTTCTTCATACGAAAAACGGGCATCGCTAAAAATTACTGTTCGTCCAAACCATTGGTTAAATAACTGACCGTTGTTATTAATTTCAAACACAGCCGAAAATGTGTATTTTTCTTCACGAGGCCGAAGAGAACAAGCGTGGTTTGATAAACATTCTGGGAGCATGGGAACCACCCGATCCACAAGGTAAATTGAGGTAGCTCTTTGGTAGGCTTCATCATCTAAAATGGTACCCTCTTTGACGTAATAAGACACATCTGCAATATGAATTCCTACTTCAAAATGACCGTTTTCTAATACTTTAAACGAAAGAGCATCATCAAAATCTTTAGCATCTTTTGGATCTATGGTAAAGGTTAGAACGGAACGAAAATCTTTGCGTTTCTTTATTTCTTCAGGCCTAATTGATGTGTCGATAGAATTGGCAAACGCTTCAACGTTTTTAGGAAATTCATGAGGTAAACCATAATCTGCTAATATTGCATGAATTTCGGTTTGGTGGTCGCCTGGATGTCCAAGAACTTCGATCACTTTTCCTGTAGGACAATCGGCTTTTTCGGGCCAGTCTTCTATACGAACAAGAACTTTTTGTCCCTCTTCTGCATTTTTGGTTTTCTTGAGTGGAACATAAATATCAACGGGAATTTTAGTATTGTCTGGAATTACAAAAGCAAAGTTGTCGTGGATTTGAATAATTCCAACATGGTCCAATTTGGCCCGTTGAGTTACGTTAATAATTTCGCCTTCTATTCGGGCATTTCGTTTACGATTAAGAATATAAAACTCTACGGTGTCGCCATTTAAAGCATGTTGAGTTTTGTGGGCAGGGATAAAAATTTCTTCCTCAATATAATCTGCTTTAATATAACCAGATCCTCTGGATGTTGAGCTAAAGACTCCTGTGTGGTATTTATTGGAGGGTTGTAATTTAAATTTACCTCGGTTCGGTTCTGTAATTGTTTCTTTAATCAGAAGATGTTGAAGACACGAAATAACCTCGGCTCTAGATTTTGGATCATGAATCCCTAAACGCATGCATATTTGCTTGTAATTTAGTGGAGTTTTGGATGACCCTAGAACGGAAATTATTTTTGTAGAGTATCTGTTTATTCCCCTAGATTTCTTTTTCTTATGGCGCATTAAGGCTTTTTATTTTCAACAAAGCTACTATTTTAAAATCACGCAAAATAATTCCCAACCTAAGTTTATCCACATATTTACACTATACTAACCATTTTATATTTTTAAATTTTATCTAATGTGTTATTATTATAGGGTGTTGATAACCCTATTTACTTTTTAATAACCCATTTTTTAATCTGAAAAAAATACATTTTTATCTCATTAAATTGTTTATAACCCTCCATTGTGTTATTCATAGTCATTTAAATAAATTAAATAAGAAAATTTTTAAGTTAGCTTAATTTTTTTATTCAGAAAAAATAACAACAAAACAAAACAGAGTTATTAATAATAATCCCATTTTATTAACAGTGTTATTTAAACTTCATTAACAGCTCTATTTTTTTGTAAGTTTACAATCAAGATCTTTAATTCAACTTTATGAAAATAGCTATCGGAAACGATCATGCCGGAACACAATATAAATTTGATATTTTAACTCACCTATCATCCAAAGGATACGATGTCACCAACCACGGAACAGATGTGAACGATAGTGTGGATTATCCCGATTTTGTACATCCTGTCGCTCAAGATGTAGAAAATAACGTAGTGCACTATGGAATTTTACTCTGTGGAAGTGCCAACGGAGTTGCCATGACCGCAAATAAATACAAAGGAGTAAGAGCGGGTTTATGTTGGAATAAAACCATTGTAGAACTCACCCGTCAGCACAATAATGCTAATATATTGTGCATACCAGCGCGTTTTGTTAGCGTTGATCAAGCTATTGAAATGGTTGATGTGTTTCTTAACACCGACTTTGAAGGCGGAAGGCATCAGAATCGAATTAATAAAATAAACAACATTTGCTAATTGGATTGTAATCTGAAGCATTTATGGCTGTTGAAATTAAATCATTTAAAGAGCTTTCATTAGAAGAACTCTATGGGTTATTAAAACTAAGATCAGACGTCTTTGTAGTGGAACAAGATTGTGTGTATCACGACATAGACGATAAGGATAAAAACGCATTACACGTTCTATTAAAAAAAGAAAATACAATTATAGGATATGCCAGAATTTTCAAACCTGGCGATTATTTTGAACATGCCAGTATAGGCCGAGTTGTAATCAAAGCTACAGAGCGTCAAAAAGAGTACGGAATCTATATTATGAAAGCTTCTATACAATCTATTAATGATATATTAAAAACAGAAATCATACAAATTTCTGCTCAAACGTATCTTTTAGAATTTTATAAAAAACTTGGATTTAGACCAGTAGGGAACACGTATTTAGAAGATGGTATTCCTCATATCGCCATGCTAAAATCTTAATTCTTAATATTGGTAATTTCGATTTCCACTCGCCGATCGTATTTAGAGTCACCACCAAGAGGAAATTTATGTTTTAAACCCACATACTTCATTCTCTTTTTTTTAACCCCTTTTCGGGCTAAATAATCGTAAATATAACGTGCTCTTGCTTGTGATAAATTCCGTTTTCCGGTTCCCCTATCCACAGCATCTCGTCCTTGAGAGGTACAGCAAACATGGCCTTCTATTGTAAAGAAAATGTGTTTTTTCTCTTTCAAGGTTTTAGCCAGTTGTTCCAAAACAGGGATGGATTCTTTTAAAACATAACTGTATCCCGTTCGAAATAAAATATTTTGCAAAACAACCTTATCACCAACCCTGAGTTCACTTTCTAAACTTAATGGTTTTTTTCGATTATCCGCAACAACATTCGCATCCTTTTTCAAAGGGATATTTTTCGGATAATAAACAACATCAATTTCCACCTTTCTATTAAGCCCTCTAATGATATTTACATCTTCGGTTTCTACGATTTTTAATAAAATTTCTCCTTTACCATCAACGTTCGTAATTAGAGACTCCTCTATCGATAGATTGGTGAAAATCTTTTTAATGGCATCGGCTCTGTTTTGAGAAAGCACCATATTATACTGATCAGATCCCCTGTCGTCGCAAAAGCCGTAAATTTCTATTTTTTTTATACGGTTTTTTTCAAGAGTACTGGTAAACAGAAGAAGTCTATTAGCTTCTGTTTCCGGGACCACATATTGGTCCGTTTCAAAATAAACAACATGATTTGTATTGGCCTGAGAAAAGCATAAATGCGACAACGTAAAAAAAAGAAAAACCCATTTTTGCATATTCCAATATATCCATTTTATTTTAAAACCTCATAATAGTCCGATAGGTTTGTCAAAATTTGCTTTGCTTTTTGAACAGACGGGTGTTTCAATAAAGCATATTGATAAACCCCTTCTTTAAAAAATGATCTTCGGATTATTTCTTCAGAAATTCCCCACAAAATTTGTTCTTTAATTTGATCTACAGCGTCTTTTTTTTGTTTTTTTAAAGCCGATTTAGCATCCAAAACAAACGTCTTTAATGTGTTTAAATTTTCGTCCTTTGCAGCGGCCAAGGTCTGATCTAAATACAGCTCTGTTTTGGTGTTTAAATTAAAATCTTTTGACAAACAATAGGTTTTAAAATCTTTAAAAACAGAACCGTTTAACTCAAATTGATCCATACGCTCAATAGGTTTTGAGGTATAATTTTTCGACACAAAGTCAAAAATAATATTGTTCTTTTTTAAAGCATTATAAACTCCAAGATTATCTACCCCCCCTAACCGAATATCAGGCATAACACCTCCGCCGTCATAAACATTTCGTCCTTTTTTGGTTTTAAATACGGATTTATTTTTTGAATTAATCCGTCTCACAACCCCAGATTCCAAATTTTCGGAATAGTCCAGCGCCTGGATACACCTGCCCGAAGGGGTGTAATACCTGGAAATGGTAATTTTAACTTGAGCGCCGTACGGCAACGGTTTTGATTGTTGCACCAGTCCCTTCCCAAAACTGCGTTGTCCAACAACAACCGCGCGATCCAAATCTTGTAAAGCACCGGCTACAATCTCACTAGCAGAGGCACTCCTTTCATTGATTAAAACAACCACAGGAATGTCTAAACTTAGGGGTTGATTTTGGGTAAAAAAACGAGTGTTGTATTTTTCTATATTCGATTTTGTTGAAACAACAAGTTGATTTTTTGGAACAAACAGATTTACAATCTTGACGGCCTCTTGTAAGATCCCTCCCGGGTTATTTCGCAAATCCAAAATCAGAGCTTGGGCTTCGTCAATAAGTAAAAACTTTAGCGCCGATTCGACTTCTGCAGAGGCATTTCTAGAAAAGCGATCCAAGGCGATATAACCAATGTTATTCTCTAGCATTTGGTATAACGGAACTGCTTTTTTTGTTGCTGTTTCCCGTTGTAATAAGATTTTCTTTTCTTGACCGTTTTGCAGGTAAACGAGCTTAACTTTTGAGTTTCGATTTCCCCCCAAAAGAAGCTCTACACTGGAGCCACTTTCAGAAATACGGACACCGTCTATTTCAGTTATTTCATCGCCTACTTTTATTCCTTCCTGAGCAGCAGATGAACCTTTAAACACTTCTGTTACGATTAGTTTTTTTTCTATAAATCTTAAACCGACTCCAAGGCTTGCGTAAGCCCCTGAACGGAATATTTTAGCATTTTCTACATCTTGTTCGCTGCTGTAAACCGTATAGGGATCAAGGCCCTCAAGCATGTGTTTAACACCGTTTTCCATCAATTCTGCAGGATTTGTTTCATCCACATACCCCATATTGATTTCTTTAAACACAGTATTATAAATTTCCAGTTGCTTTGCAATTTCAAAAAAATCAACACGATATCGACTAAAAGACGTCATCACGGTGAGTGCCACCACGACGATTCCAATTTTTTTTACGTTCTTTTTTTTCACAGTGTTTTGTTTATTTTTTCTGCGAGTTTACTTGCTTTTTGCTCAAGCATGGCAAGGGTTGGCATTTGGCTACCAATGTAAATTAGCATAACTGAAAAGTTTTTTTCGTTTTTTTCAAAAACGCTTAAAAGCTGTTGCCGTAAAACGTTTCTTAAGTGACGTTTTATTTTGTTTCGATCCACAGCTCGTTTAAAATGACGCTTCCCAACAGAAACACCAAGGGCCATCTCTTCGCTCGTTAGCACAACAATACTAAGAGGGTGGAGTGTGATTTTTTGTCCTTCAGAAAATAGTTTCTCTATATTTTTTTTTCCTTTTAGTTTATTCAACGGTGTTGGTGCTTAAAACATTGTTTGACAAGTCTGTATCTGCAACATAAGCATCGGGATCAATGGTAATTTTTTCTACTTTTCCTTCAACTTCAAAATGATAGGTGGGGTGAGCCCAAGCCCAGTCCTTAAGCGTTACAGTGCTTTTGGGCATTGTTTTTTGGCCACGCATCATTTTTAGGGGAATGTAAAATCGTTTGGTACTACCATTTTCAAAAACAACTTCAAGCTCTGTTGGCATTGGCATCAAGCCGTTTCGTTCCAATTCTATAAAGGTTTTGTTTCCTTTATTTGAAATGGATTTTACGCCATAATCAATAGTGTTGGTGGTTTGTGTCCAATCGGTTAAATACCAGTCAAGCTCGAATCCTGACACTTTCTCGGCACAACGAATAAAATCATTGGGAGTTGGGTGTTTAAAAGCCCATAAATCGAAGTAATTTTTAATGGTTTCTTCAAAATTCTCATCTCCCAAAATAGAGTTCAATTGTCTTAAGAAAATAGCTCCTTTCACGTAAGCCGCCACACTGTAGGCCATGTTATACTCGTAGCGGTCTGCATGGGTGCTTTGGGGTTGTTCTATTCCAAACCCCACCAATTTTACATAGCGGCTGTACGAGTTTTTAAAATACTCTTTTTCATTAACACCCATAATAGATGCTTCAGCTTGAGTGCAAAAATATTCTGTAAACCCCTCATCCATCCACTCATGTTTACTTTCGTTCGTAGCTAAAAGAAACTGAAACCACGTGTGGGCCAATTCATGAGCCGTTACCCCCACGAGACTCTCTAAGGGCCTCTCGCCGGTAATCAACGTGCACATCGCATATTCCATTCCGCCGTCACCCCCCTGAATCACTGAATATTGCTTGTAGGGGTATGGACCAATAGTTTCACTAAAAAATTGCATTAATTTTACTGTAATTTCTTGCAGTTCTCTCCAGTTTTTTTGGTATTCCTCCGATAGTGTTTTTTTGTAGAAGAAATTTAGCGTTGGACCATCGGCCATACTTACAGTGTCGTGAATATAGTCAGGATCTGCTGCCCAAGTAAAATCGTGTACATCGGGTGCCACAAAATGCCAGGTCTGTTTTTCAGACCCTGGGTTTTCGGATAAAACAGTTATGTCTTCTTCGTTTTGAAGATAGCCCGATCCTCCAACCACATAGCGTTTATCAATGGTGAGTTTGACATCAAAATTACCCCATACGCCATGAAATTCTCTGCCGATGTAAGGATTGGCGTGCCAACCCTCAAAATCATATTCAGCCAATTTAGGATACCATTGGGCCATGGACAGAGCCACCCCTTCTTTGGAGTTTTTTCCTGCCCGACGAACAATCAAAGGAATTTGCCCTTCAAAGTTCATATCAAACGTGGTTTCTTCACCTGGCTCTAGTGGTGTGTCTAGGGTCACTTCAAGAATGGTTCCTTCGTCTGTTGTTTGCACCGCTTTCCCATCCTGAGTTAGGTTAATCACCACTAATCTCCCTTGATCCTCTTTTGAAAGCTTACTAATTCGGTCTTTGACTCTCGAGTCAGGATCGGCAATACTTCTGGATCGAACATCCATTTCGCTCCCCGGTTGAAACGCATTGAAAAACAAGTGAAAAAAAACCTTGTCCAAGGTGTCGGGAGAGTTGTTGGTATAAACTACTTTTTGTGTTCCAGTGTAATTGAAGTTATTGGTATTTATATCCACTTCAACAGTATAATCTGCTTGTTGTTGCCAGTAGCCGTTATTTCTTTGTGGAGAAGCACTAAACAGGCAACACAAAAAAAGGACACAAAAGCACCGTTTTAGATTTGTCTTCATGGTTTATTTTGAAATTTTAGACGCCATGATAAGCGCATTGTAGGCGTTCACCAAACGACCGGATTTTGACAACTCAGAAAAAGGGACCACTGACCCGTCCTCCAAACTGATTTTTTTTGAAACAGCCAACCCAGATGCCATTAGTATTTGCTTAACCTGTGCCGCACTTAGTTTTGGATATTGAGACATTATTAGAGCAGCGACACCAGCAACTAGTGGCGAGGCCATGGATGTTCCTTGTGCAAACTCATACTCATCATTTGGGTAGCTCGAATAGATTTTTGACCCAGGAGCAAATACATCAACACTGCTTTTTCCGTAGTTTGAAAATCCAGAAACCAACCCTGAGCCGTACTCGTAGGTTGTGGAGCCAACTTTAACAAAATTATCTGCAACCTCTTGTCCAACACCAATTTGATCGTTGGGGTAGTTTTTTACAACATCGGTATTTTCCGAATCGTTGCCTGCTGCCGCAACGATTAATACATTCTTCTTTGCGGCATAAACAATAGCATCACGAACCCAGTCGCTGTGTGGCGAGAAACTTTTCCCGAAACTCATGTTGATAATTCGGGCACCGTTATCCACCGCGTAATACACGCCAAGCGCTACATCTTTATCGTACTCATCGCCGTTAGGTGTATTTCGAATGGCCATGATTTTTACATTATTAGCCGCGCCGTTTATCCCGATGCCGTTATTTCTTTTTCCTGCAATAATCCCAGAAACGTGGGTGCCATGGCTTCGGCCTGTTTTAGGCATGACGTTGTTATTGCCATAGTTTCTATCACTCAAATCGTTGGGGTTATCGCCAACTACACTTCGTCCATCGTAGTCCAAATTAAGGTTGTAATCTAAACGTTCGTTAAAAGATTTCATGTCGTTGTCCAAATCTTTCATAAGATCATCAATCGAATCGTAACCAAAACCGTAGGCTTGTTTTATGACGCTCAAATGTTGTGAGAGATCTTTGTCTTCTGTGCTAATGGCATACACGTCATCTTTTGTAAAGCTGTCCTTGCCAAGGTGGTTTTTGATTGCACCTTCTGAGGTTTCGATTTGTTTTTTTATAGAAACATATTGATTTTTCAGACCGGTATATTTTTTAATTTCTTTTTCTTGAAGAGCTTTAGCTTCTTCATATCTTGGGTGCGATGTGTCTTTGCTTGCCAAAAGTCTGACGTATTCCAGTTGCTCGTTGTTGGCCTCACCAAGAAAATTCCAGCCATTGACATCGTCGATGTAGCCGTTCTTATCATCATCAATACCGTTGTTTGGAATTTCATCGGCATTAACCCAGATGTTGTCCTGAAGGTCTTCGTGTGTGATATCTATACCAGAATCTATGACGGCAACAACAACTGTCTTACCGTTGTTTTTTACCAGTTCATCGTATGCTTTATCTAAACTAACTCCAGGAATGGTATCGTTAATAAGGTCAAGATGACTCCAATGTTGCTCTTCCGTTTCAGAAAGTTCAGAAAACTTAACAGGAGTTTGGTCTATGTTGCTAATGGGGGTTGACAGGATGGGGGCTGTTGATCCACAGCTAAACATTAGTGCTGTGACAAGGATAAGGGCGTTAAAACGCACAAAGGTTAGGATGAAATGTTTCATGGGTTTAAAATATTGAGTTAAATAAATGTGTTTCGCCAAGACGAATTCCCTTGGCTGTTGGTTTAACAGTTATGAGTTCGTGATGAGCGTCGTGCTCCAAAAATAAGTAATAATCGTGATTTGCAGCCCAATTTAAAAATTCTTCTTTTTCATTAAGGGTCAACAAAGGCCTTGTGTCATAGCCCATCACGAATGGTAGAGAAACATGCCCAGCAGTTGGCAAAAGATCTGCCATAAAACAAACTTTTTTTCCTTTGTATTCGATCATAGGAATCATTTGTTTTTCTGTATGACCGTCCGCAAAAAAGATATCAAAGCCCAAAGGGCTGTTTTTTAGCAAATTACCTTCAGGCGTTTCAATGAATTGGAGTTGTCCCGATTCTTCGATTGGTCTTATGTTTTCATCTAAAAATGATGCACGCTCACGCTGATTCGGAGTTTTCGCCCACGCCCAATGGTTTTTATTGCTCCAGTATGTTGCGTTTTTAAACGTGGTTTGATACCCTGTTTTTCCATTGTTCCAGCGTATGGCACCACCACAATGATCAAAGTGCAAATGGGTTAGAAATACGTCGGTAATATCGTTAGAATGAAAACCATATTTTGCCAGAGCGTTGTCAACCCCCTGCTTGCCCCAGCGGTAGTAATAATTAAAAAATTTCTCCGACTGCTTGTCGCCCATTCCAGTATCAATTAGGATAAGTCTTTGCCCATCTTCTATCAATAAACAACGGGACGCAATGTCAATCATGTTGTTGTGATCGGCGGGGTTTGTTTTGGACCAAATGGATTTTGGCACAACGCCAAACATCGCCCCGCCATCGAGTTTAAAATGACCTACATTTAATGGGTATAACGTCATGATTTACTAATTTGAGTTTGTAGTCTCAGGCCAAAATCCAGCATTTGTTTAATTTCTTTAACCCCAGCAACTCGTTCTTTGCTAAAGACGAGCAGACCCGAACCGTTGGATTCGACATGGTAGTACGGATTGCTTTCAAAAAATCGAACGATTTTTTCTGTGAAAAAGGCACGAATTTTTTTCGGATTGTCTCCAATTAGGTAGAAACGATCAGAAAAATCGTCAAATTCGGGGATGTTAATATCCTTCTGCCCCGCCAGAGCATAGAGGCGCTCCAGCAGCCCTTCTTTGGTTAAAGCAAATTCAGGAATATCGCTACTGGTATTAATATACATCATGGTTGAACGAATAACTTCTTTGGCAATAAATTCGCCTTCAGAAAAACTAATATCAAACACACTCACGCTACCATCTGAATTGACGAGTCGGTTATAAGTGTAGTCAATCTTTTTGGTTTTAAAAAATATAAATTTTTCCAGTTCGTTATTTTTAACACTTTTGTTATTGTTGAAAGTGAGATTAAAACTTTCCCCAAGGTCCTGTAAGTCATTTTCTCGTTTTGTTGCTCCGCTGTTAATTAAATTCGAGAGCGGCAACAGACGCCTCAACGCAAACGGATGACCAGAATTCGCATCCAGAAGTTCCAGCCCAATAACTTCGAGTGTTCCGCCTTTTTTATGGAAGAGTTCTTGGTAGTCGTTTAAATTTTCCATCACGGAATGATCTACAAAAGCACACATGGTGAAGTCTATTATGACGTCTTTTTGTTCGGGGATAACACTTAGCTTGTCTTTTAGCTTGTTGAAGTTTAAAAAGCTACAAAAATGTTTTACACTAATGAAGTAATTTCCGCTGTCCTCCTTGTACATTAACACGTTGGGTTTTACTAGGTTTTTTAGAAATAATACGATGCTTTTATTGACCACGACGTGGATTAGAAATGTGGCCAACAGCCCCGCTGTTATTCCAGAAATTAGACCGACCTGAAGGGTTACCAATAGGGTAGAAAGAAAAATAATAAGTTGCTCTTTCCCAATTAAAAACAGCCGCTTTAGCATTTTTGGAGCGGCCAATTTGTAGCCGGTGTATACCAAAATTGCCATCAAGGCAGAGAGTGGAATACGAGCCAATTCAGTATTAAATAATAAAATAAAAACAGTCAGAAAAAACGCATGGAATAAATTTCCAAAACGATTGGTGCCGCCATTACTTATATTGACCGAACTTGGCGCTATGACAGTTACAACATTGAGGCCGCCAAAAAAGCCACTGAGAGCTGTTGCTAATCCTAACGCTTTTATGTCTTTGTTGACATTTGAGCGGCGTTTTTTAGGATCTAATTTATCAATTGCTTTGATGCTCAATAATGATTCAATACTAGCTATAAGGGTTAAAGCGACGACACTAGACCAAAACTCAACACGACCGATCAACCCAAAATCAGGCGAAGGTAAATCGTTAACAACCTCTGTCAGGCCTGGAATAGACGGCATCATGTATTGTTCTGAAATTGGATTGGGAATTTTTAGGATCAATTCACAATAATAACTAAACCCAATTGAGCCAATTACAATCCACATGGGCGCAGGAACCAGTTGTAAATATTTGTTTCGAATTTTTGAATAGAAAATCATCAACAAAAGACTTAAAACACCGGCTATTGAGGCGTTAACTAAACCGGGGTCTTGAACATTCAAAACATGAACTATGGTTTCTGGAATAGCCACCAAATATTCTAGGGCATTATCTCTTTCAATTTTGTGCCCCATCATGATGTGAAACTGTTTTCCAAGAATGATTAAACCAATAGCTGCCAACACACCTTGAATCGCGGATGATGGAAAATAGTCTGCCAATTTGCCCAGTCTTAGATATCCCAAAATAAGCAGTAAAATTCCAGAGCTAATGATGGCTGCAAATGTAGCGTTTAGTCCAAGCGTCGAAACAGCAACAAGCACGACCCCCACCAACCCTTTTCCGGGGCCAGAAATAGTCACAAAACTCCCCCCACAAATAGCAACAACAATACCACCAACAATTGATGTTATGACCCCCGCAATAGGTGGCGCATCACAAGCCATGGCTAAACCCAAACTTAATGGTAGGGCAATGAGACTTACTACCAGACCAGAAAACAAGTTTCTTGGAATGGAGGCTATTGTTTCCCCGATTGTGTTTTTTTGTTTCATCTGATGATAAGTACGTCAGTTGGGAGTTCTCCTAAAATATGCTCAATATCGTGTGGAAATAACCGATCCCAAAACGATGTTTTTGAGGGCGCATTCATCACCAAAAGATCTGCCCTGACAATCTGTGCATAGTGCCCTATGGAATACCCTCTTTTGCCAAAAATAGCTTGAGATTTAACCACAATATCTTTAGAATAAACCTCAGGGATTTCGCGGAGGAGTTTCTCCACACGTTTTTTTTCTCGCATCATTAACCTTTCGCGTACAATGGTTGATTGCCGTAGCGTTTTGTCGTCATCTACCTTGACATTCACCTCCTCTTGAGCAACCTCCTCAACCACAGTTATTTTCGAAGCTTTGAGCTTGTAACCCACAAAAAAAGCGCTCTGAATGGTGTCTTTTGTTTTGGGGTCCTTTAGCCCATTCACAACAATGTGATTGCAGGGGACTCGTTCTACCGAGGGGTTTATTAACAAAAGGATGGAACACGAGGCTTGTCGCGTGATTTGTCGTGCAATAGACCCTAAATAGTATTTGAAAAAATTTTCTTGTTTCAAAGCCCCTAAAACCATCAGGTCGATCGTATTTTCTTTAATCGCTGTCAGGATGACATTTACGGGATTTCCCGGTAAAAAAAGAATACGATAATTCAATTTCTCTGCGCCAAACGAGTTCAAATGTTGTTCAACAATCGCTTTTTTATTGTCGTTTTCTTGTCCAACATGAATCAACACAAGATCGCACTTCAAAAACACAGCCAACCTGGCAGCTTCAAAAATATTGGCTTGCAAATTTGGCGAAAATGCTACACCAACTCCGATCGTATTAAATTTTTTAAAACTCAATATTTAATGCATTAATGAGTTTTAAATATAGCCCTTTCCTTGAAAATAAAAAAAGCAGGGTTTCTGTTTTAGTCGTTCAGCTTCAAAACCGCCATAAAAGCTTCCTGAGGAATTTCGACACTTCCAACTTGCCGCATGCGTTTTTTACCCTTTTTTTGGTTCTCTAAAAGCTTGCGTTTTCTTGAAATATCTCCACCGTAGCATTTTGCCGTTACATCTTTTCGAACCGCTTTTACTGTTTCTCTGGAAATAATTTTTGACCCAATAGCAGCTTGAATGGGGATGTCAAATTGTTGGCGCGGGATTAGCTCTCGAAGTTTGGAACACATTTTTCGTCCAATTTTTTGAGCATTATCCAAATGAATAAGCGCCGATAACGCATCTACCGTTTGACCGTTGAGCAACACATCCACTCTAACTAGTTTTGATGTTCTCATTCCAATTGGTGAGTAGTCAAATGAGGCATACCCCCTCGAAACTGTTTTTAATCGGTCGTAAAAATCGAAAACAATTTCCGCCAATGGCATGTCAAAATTAAGCTCTACACGTTCCGTGGTGAGGTAAGTTTGATTCGTGATTTGGCCACGTTTTTCTATACACAGCGACATGACATTGCCAACATAGTCCGATTTTGTGATAATTGATGCTTTTATAAAAGGCTCCTCGATGTGATCAATTGTTGAGGGGTCTGGCAAGTCGGAGGGGTTGTTAAGCAAAATTGCTTCTTCCGGATTTTTTCTTGTGTATGCGTGGTAGGATACGTTTGGTACTGTGGTAATCACAGTCATGTTAAACTCTCTTTCTAAACGCTCTTGAATGATTTCCAAGTGAAGCATTCCTAAAAAGCCGCAACGGAACCCAAACCCCAGTGCGGCCGAGCTTTCTGCCTGAAATACCAACGAGGCATCGTTGAGTTGAAGTTTTTCCATCGACGCTCTTAGTTCTTCGTAATCTTCAGTATCAACAGGGTATATTCCGGCAAAAACCATGGGTTTTACGTCTTCAAAACCATCAACAATTTCAAGTGTTGGGTGTTCAGCGTCTGTTATGGTGTCACCAACTTTGACCTCCCTGGCGTCTTTTATTCCGGTAATAAGATAGCCCACATCACCTGTTTTAATGTGTTGTTTTGGTGTTTGGGTTAAATTTAGAGTTCCAACTTCGTCCGCGCTGTAGGTTTTTCCTGTGGCCATAAATTTAACTTTCTGGTTTTTTCGGATGCTTCCACTGACAACCTTAAAATAGGTTTCTACCCCTCTAAAGGGGTTGTACACCGAGTCAAAAACCAGTGCTTGCAATGGTTTGTTGGGATCGCCTTCAGGAGGTGGGATGGTTTTAATGATGGCTTTTAAAATATCGTTTATTCCAATTCCTGTTTTGGCACTTGCAGGAATAACCTCATCAGGGTCACAACCCAGCAAATCAACAATGTCATCTGTAACTTCCTCGGGATTTGCGCTTGGCAAATCAACCTTATTTAGAACGGGAATAATTTCCAAATCATTTTCAAGAGCCAAATACAAGTTTGAAATGGTTTGGGCCTGGATGCTTTGTGCGGCATCAACCACAAGCAAAGCCCCCTCACAGGCTGCAATCGAGCGTGATACTTCGTAACTAAAATCGACGTGGCCGGGGGTGTCAATTAGGTTTAGAATATATGTTTCTCCTTCGAAGCTGTATTCCATTTGGATGGCATGTGACTTAATTGTAATTCCCCGCTCACGTTCCAGATCCATGTTGTCCAACAACTGGTCTTGTTTTTCTCGATCTGAAACAGCACCAGTGAAATCTAAAAGGCGGTCTGCTAGGGTGCTCTTCCCGTGGTCTATGTGAGCGATGATACAGAAATTTCGAATGTTTTTCATGGGCGTTCAGCGACGTAAATTAGTGGATCACAAAAGTAATCAAAAATAAATGACTGCTTTAGGACCTGTTTTGATTGTCTAAAAGTGATTGAATCCTGCTTATAACTTCCTTTTTACCAATACAATGCATGATATCAAACAAATCTGCGCCCTCGAGCGCGCCCACAAGTGCAATTCTAAGAGGCATCATAATTTTACCAAATCCAACACCCATATCCTTAATCCACGACTTTACCTCTTTTTTTAAAATTTCAACCTCTCGGTCGTCAGTTGTCGACAACACCTCAATCAAATTCAACATAAGATTTGGGGTTTCCTCTTTCCAGGCTTTTTTAAGGGCTTTTGGGTCGTATTCTTTTGGGGGTTGAAAAAAGTAGTGGCTAAGACCCCAAAATTCCGATACCAGCGACGCTCTTTCTTTAACCAACCCAACAACGAGCTCGACGTAGCTGTTGTCGAAGTCCTTAAGTTGAGGTGTGCTTGTTATGAAATATTCGGCTAATTCAGAGACCGGTTTTTGTTGCAAATAATGACTGTTGAACCATTTTATTTTTTCAGGATCAAATCGAGCCCCCGATTTATTGACCTGTTCCAAACTGAACCGTTTAATCAGTTCTTCAAGACGAAACAATTCTTCTTCGGTGCCTGGATTCCAACCCAAAAACGCCAGGAAATTAGTAACTGCTTCTGGGAAATACCCCGATTCTTTATAGCCCGCAGCTTTGGACGTGCCATCGTTCCACTCTAACGGAAACACCGGGAACCCTAACTTGTCACCATCTCTTTTACTTAGTTTCCCCTTACCTGTTGGTTTAAGAATCAACGGCAGATGGGCAAATTTTGGTGCTTCCCAGCCAAAAGCGTCATACAACAGTTTGTGAAGAGCCAACGACGGGAGCCACTCCTCGCCTCGAATGACGTGTGTAATTTCCATCAAATGATCGTCAACAACATTTGCCAGATGATACGTTGGCATCCCGTCCGATTTGTACAGTATTTTGTCGTCTAGTGTATTGCTGTCAATTGTGATCTTGCCCCGAATGACATCCTCCAGCTCAATTTCTTGGTTTTGTGGGGATAAAAATCGGATAACGAAGGGTATCCCATCGGAGATTTTTTGTTGCGTTTCGTCTTCGGTCAAAACCAAAGAATTGATCAACCGCCCTTTAGTTCTGTTGTGCCAATTGTAAATAAATGTTTTACCCTGTTTTTCGTGACTCTTACGTTCCAAATCTAGACTTTCAGGGGAATCGAACGCATAATACGCACGCCCCTTATCTAGCAATAATTGGATGTGTTTTTTGTATATAGACTGGCGGTCGCTTTGTCTGTATGGGCCAACCCCCCCCTCTTTTTTTGGCCCCTCATCGCAGGGAATGTTACACCAGTTTAACGCTTCTGTGATGTAACTTTCGGCACCCTCAACCAGTCTGTTTTGGTCGGTGTCTTCAATACGCAAAATAAAGCGTCCGTTGTGTTTTTTAGCAAAAAGGTAATTAAACAAGGCTGTGCGCACTCCACCTATGTGTAACGGCCCCGTGGGGCTTGGCGCAAATCTCACTCGAACTGTACGATTCATGGTTAAAATTAATACAACAAAGATAGAGGCCTTGCGTCGAACCCCCAAAAAAACCACTCAGCTTTTGAAGGTTTTAGTTTATTTTGTGTTATGAATTATTGTAGATTTACGGCGTTATAATCATCTTTTGGTACATTTCAACACAACCCTCAGCAATTTGGAGTCTTTTATAAGACGTTATCACTTTAGCGCAGTGATCAAAGGGGTGTTGTTGTTTCTTGGTTTTGGGTTACTGTATGCTATTTTTTGGGTTTTTGTTGAGCATCTTTTTTGGCTTTCTACTCTGGGTAGGACTGTAGTTTTTTGGAGTTTGGTGATGTTTGAGAGTTTTTTGTTTTATCGCTTTGTACTGCATCCTCTTCTCAGATATTTTAAAGTCACCAAGGGCCTAAGCAATGAAGAGGCCGCAATTCTAATTGGCACCTTCTTTCCTGAAATTAAAGATAAATTATTGAATACCATACAATTAAATCGCCTTGAAAAAACAGAACTTCTTCTTGCCAGCGTAGAACAAAAGGCGCTGGAATTCAATTCATTTTCTTTTGTTAATGCCGTCAATTTAAAAGACAACCTTCGCTATCTAAAATATACCTTAGCCCCTTTTATTGTGCTAGCCCCATTTTATCTTTTTGGCAATCAAAACAATATTGAGAATAGTCTTAAGCGCGTGGTCAACTATAATACCGCATATTCGCCGCCGGCCCCTTTTGTGTTTAAATTGAACGATGACAGCTTAACCACCATTGAAAACACCTCTTTTACACTTCAAGTTACTACTCAGGGAAGCATTCTTCCAGAGGAGGTGCAAATTGTTCTCAACGGACAGGCGTATTACTTAAATAAACAAAGCAACAATCAATTTGAATTTGAATTTTCACAACCAAAACAGGACCAGAAATTTCAGCTGGTGTCAGGCGATGTGATTTCCGAAACCTATACCTTGACCGTGGTTAAGGCCCCGCAAATATTATCCCAAAAACTACACCTCAACTTCCCGGCACATACAAACTTAAAATCCAAAGACGTTTCTAGTTTCAGTAATATTGTTGTTCCGGAAGGCACAAGAGTTTCATGGGCGATACAAACAGCAGCAACCGACACCGTTGCACTTGTTGCTAACAAGCAAACCTTTTTTCTGGACAAAAAAGGGGATGAATTTTCATTTGCCAAGCGCCTGTTTTCTAATTTTAAATACATTCTAAAAACAAGCAATTCTAACTTGAAAGATTATGAAACTTTGGAGTCTAAAATTGAGGTCAAACCAGATCAACCACCCAAACTGAACCTTCAAGTTAAAGAAGGCGATCAAATAAAAGCACCGTTATATTTTTATGGACAAATGTCCGATGATTATGGTGTTTCAAAGGTGTTGTTGCATTATGCTCCTACTTCTGACAAAGACGACCAAACAACCGTAGAAATAACGTCTTTTAACAAAGACCGCTTGGATTTCTTTTACACGTTTCCAAATGCATTAGAGCTTGTGCCAGACACAAGTTATCAGCTGTATTTTGAGGTTTTAGATACCGATCCTTTTCCAAATCCCAACAGCACCCGATCGGCGTTGTTTTATTATGATTTTAAGAGTGAAAACCGAATTGAACAAGAGCGTTTAAATGCTCAACAAGATGCACTTCAAGATTTAGAAAACAAACTATCGAACAGCCCTCAAAAGGCCTCTGATTCTGAACCCATTCGAATGTTGAGACAAAAGGACAAATTGGGGTTTAATGACCGTCAAAACATCCGAGCGATTTTAGAGCGGCAAGAACAGCAGAATACGGTTATGCAGCGTTTTACAAAAAAGATGTCTCAATCCTTAGACGATTCTCAAAAATCACAAGACAAATCAGATGAAAGAAAAAAGTTGCTTCAGCGCCTTGAGAATCAAAAAAAACGTTCCGAAGAGACCAAAAAAGAGCTAGAGGATCTGCGCGAATTGATGAACAAACTTAATAAGGAAGAATTGCTGGAGCGCGTTGAAAAATTGTCTCAAAAAAACCAGACGAATCAGCGCAGTTTGGAGCAAATGTTAGAACTAACAAAACGCTATTATGTAGCTCAAAAAGCTGCGCAGTTACAGCAAAAACTATCGACTCTTGCCAAAGAGCAAGACCGCCTGTCTGAACAACTCCAAGACAAGAATACGCCAGCCAAACAAAAGGAGGTCAATCAAGCTTTCAATGCCCTGTCTAAGGCCTTGGACGACCTTCGAAAACGCAACCGCGAATTGACAAAACCAATTTCTGTCCCCGACACCAAAAAAGAAGAGCGGTCTATTTCTGAAAATCAGAAAAATGCACTCGAAATACTGAAACAAAAAAAATTACAAAACGATCTTGGAAACAAGTCAAATCTAAACAAGAAGGCCCAAAAAGAGCAACGAAAAGCGGCTCAAAAAATGATGCAAATTTCTGATAAGATGTCTCAACAAATGTCATCAGGTGGGCAACAACAATTGCAAGAAGATGTTGCAATGCTTCGCCAAATTTTGGATAATTTATTATTGTTTTCATTTGAACAAGAAGATTTAATGCAACGGTTTAAATCGAATTCATCCGTTCCAAGTCTTTATGCCAAAAATTTGATTTACCAAAACAACCTAAAAACCCATTTTGAACATATAGATGATAGTTTGTTTGTATTGTCCCTCAGACAGCCGCTTGTTTCTGAAAGGATCAACACAGAGGTAGAGAATATAAATTCTAATATGGACAAAGCACTGCGTTTATTTTCCGAAAACGACACTTACAAAGCCACAGGCGCACAACAATATGTGATCACCTCGACCAACAGTTTGGCTGACTTGTTAAGCAATGCCCTAAACTCTATGGAAATGCAACTTCAAATGAGTCCAGGCCAGGGTCAGGGCGAGATGCAGTTGCCTGATATTATTATGAGTCAGGAGGCGCTCAAACAACAGGCCGAGGAGTTTTTAAAAGGTCAAGAAGAAGAGGACAATGAAGGGTCCGAAAGCGGATCAGGAACGACCAATAGTGGTGAAAGCAAAAATCAAGATAGCCCAACACAACAACAGGGCAGCTCAGGAAAAGACAGTCCCAATGGTGGGCTAGGTGACAGTGAAGAGTCTAGCGAAGCTCTTTTTCAGTTGTATCAAAAGCAACAAGCACTACGTAAAGCACTGTCGGACTTGCTTCAACAAAAGGGACAGAATGCTCGGGGAAAATCTACGATCGATGCTATGGAAAAATTAGAGCAACTGCTTCTAAATCAAGGAGTTACAAAAAAAACAATGGCTCAGATGCAGGCTTTAAAATATCAATATCTCAAGCTTGACAAGGCCATCAAGAAGCAGGGAATTGAACAAAAAAGAACCGCACGATTCAATACTCAAGATTTTAAACAATCTTCAGATTCTTTCCCCTCAGAAATAAAGCGGTTGTTTAACGCTAAAGATGTTCTCAACAGACAATCATTACCTTTGCGACAGTCACTGAACCAGCGCGTTATTAATTATTTTAAAAAGCAATATGATTGAATTTATCAGCCGTAACGACTTCAAGCTTTGCAGTGAGTCTAGTCATTCATCATGGCTTTCATCTCTCATTTCAGAAGAACAATTCAAGTTGGGTGATCTCTCAATAGTGTTTTGTAGCGACGAACAATTACTCGATTTAAACATTCAATATCTGAACCACCACACACTTACAGACGTTATCACTTTTGATTACAGTCAAGGAAGCTACCTATCTGGCGATGTATGTATTTCCATAGACCGCATCAAAGACAATGCGAAACTCTACGATGTGACATTTGACTTAGAACTTGCAAGGATTATGGCACACGGTGTTTTACACCTTTGCGGTTACAACGACAAGACGAATGATCAAAAAGAACAAATGCGAGGTAAAGAGAACTACTATATTTCTAAACTCAATTTGTAGATATAACATTATATTTGCAAACAATTGTTCCACGTGGAACAATGCGATTAAATTATGTTCGATAAAACCTATGATGTCATAGTCGTTGGTGGTGGTCATGCCGGTAGTGAAGCCGCCGCTGCCGCTGCAAATATGGGAAGCAGCACCTTGTTGGTTACAATGAACCTTCAGAATATTGCTCAAATGTCCTGTAATCCTGCCATGGGCGGTATAGCCAAGGGTCAAATTGTACGAGAAATTGATGCTTTGGGCGGATACAGTGGTATTGTTAGCGATACCTCAGCCATCCAGTTCAAGATGCTAAACAAATCCAAAGGGCCTGCCATGTGGAGCCCCAGAGTTCAGAGCGATCGCATGCGTTTTGCCGAAGACTGGCGATTGATGTTGGAGCAAACCCCTAACCTTGATTTTTACCAAGAAATGGTTGTTGGCATCATTGTGAAGAATGGCGCTTGCATTGGCGTCAAAACGTCTTTAGGCCTCGAGATTAAGTCCCGCTCTGTGGTTCTAACAAACGGGACTTTTCTTAACGGGCTTATTCATATAGGTGAGAAGAATTTTGGAGGTGGACGAGCGGGTGAAAAAGCCGCAACAGGAATTACTGAACAATTAATTGATTTAGGATTTGATTCAGGGCGAATGAAGACTGGTACTCCTCCCCGAGTTGATGGACGTTCTCTTGATTTTTCTAAAATGATTGAACAACCAGGGGACGATCAACCCCACAAATTTTCTTATCTCAACTCCACATCACCATTAAAAGAGCAACGCTCTTGCCACATGACATACACCAGTCCAGAGGTTCACGACCTGCTCAAAAGCGGGTTTGATCGTTCCCCGATGTTTAATGGCAGAATTCAAAGCATTGGCCCCCGGTACTGCCCTTCAATCGAAGATAAAATTAACCGTTTTTCTGATAAAGAACGCCACCAAATTTTTGTTGAAC
>CAJXUB010000005.1 GCA_913061125.1 uncultured Flavobacteriaceae bacterium | reverse complement strand
GATTTCTTTGTTGCGGGGAGTTATACCGCCACCGAGTATCAGCGTGAGGGGTTATATCAAACGGAAACGTATGCTGACAATTCGCTGGGGAAAGGTCGGAAATTATCGTTCGCGGGGATTGGAGCCAAAGGCGGTTTGACCTATAAATTTTCTGGAAAACATATTTTTAATATCAATGGAGGTTATTTGACCAAAGCACCATCCATTCGAAATACATTTACCAATGCCAGAGAAAATCATGCCATTGTGGGCGATAAAACGGGAATAGACATTACTGAAGAAAAAATCACATCTTTCGATGCAAATTATATTTTCAGATCTCCCACTGTAAAAGCGAGATTTACAGGATATTATACCCAAATGCAAGACGCCAACGAAATTTCATTCTATTTTGCCGATGGTATTAGTGGAGTAGATCAGGGAACTGCTTTTGTTCAAGAAATTTTGCAGGGGATTGATAAAAGTCATATCGGAATGGAATTTGGAATTGAAGCCCAAGTCACACCATCCATCAAATTGACTGGAGTGGCTTCAGTTGGACAATTCACTTATGACAATAATCCAAATTTGGTTCTGACATCAAGTGATTTTGTTGAAGGGCTAAATTTTGGGGCCTCCAACCTCAAGAACTACCGAATAGCCGCAGGACCCCAGCAGGCATACTCCGTTGGTTTTGAATATAGAGATCCCAACTACTGGTGGTTTGGAACAACCGCCAATTTCTTTGCAGACACCTTTGTGGATGTTTCCCCATTGACTCGAACACAAAACTTTTTCCTAGACACCGATGGGCTACCATTTAACGATTACGACCCCAATTTGGCCAAAGAACTGTTGCGTCAAGAACGATTTGACGACTATGTGGTTATCAATGCCATTGGTGGAAAATCTTGGAGAATAGGCGACAAATACATCAGTCTATTTGTCAGTCTTAACAACATTTTGAATCAAAAATATAAATCAGGAGGATTCGAACAAGGACGAAGTGCAAATTACCAATCTTTGAAAGATGACGCCGCCAATCCAAAACGCGTTTTTGGACCCAAATATTGGTACGGTAGAGGACCAACGTATTTCCTAAATCTCAATTACCGATTTTAAAACTTAAATATGAACATTAATTTTAGACTAATGAAAATATTACAATTAAAAACATGTGTTGCAGCTGCCGTTGCAAGTTTAACCATAATTGGTTGCGTACAAGACGATGAATTTACCGTTCCCAGCAGTCTTGGGAATGAAGAAAATCAAAACCTCAATACCCTAATGTCCAGAATCGAATCTGGAGCCGTTCAAATGATTACCATTGGGCAATTAAAATCTCAATTTGTTTCTGATGAAGATGCTACAGAAATCTCCTCAGAAATCGCCATTAAAGGGTATGTCTCATCATCTGATGCATCAGGAAATTTCTATAAAGAATTTTTTATTCAGGATGCCGCTGAAAATGCAACCGCAGCCGTAAAGATTGCGTTGAATCAGGTCGAATCCTATAATCAATTCAATATTGGGAGAGAGGTCTATGTATATCTTAAAGATTTATATCTAGGCGAAGCCAACAGCGGCGATGGTGTTTTTACTATTGGAGGAACTGTAAATACCGATGGAGAAGTGGAAGCTTTGACCGCAAATCAAGTCCCAATGTATCTCTTTAGGTCCTCTACAACGCAAACCATCGTACCCAAACAAGTGACGGGATTATCTTCCGACGATATTGGTATTTTTGTAACCATAGATAATGCCGAATTTCCAACCAATGCGTCTGGCCTGCCCTATGTTTCCCCAACGGATGACTACGACACCCAACGCACTGTTCAAAGATGTTCAGGGTTTGATTATGCTACTTTCATGCTAGAAACCAGCGCTTTTGCAAGTTTTAAAAATGAAGTTCTGCCAAGTGGTGGCGGTTCAATCTCTGGGATCGTATCCAAAACATACAACGGAAGTGATTTGGTTTTGGCTCTAAACTCCACTGCGGATGTGCAAATGGGAGGCAGCCGTTGTGAATTATTAGACATCAATGATTTTTCGGCCATATTTGAAGATGATTTTCAAACCTATTCCAATTACAGCGATATCGCTGGAGGATGGACGAATTACTTGGAAGCTGGCAACAGAAAATGGCGTGCCAAAACAACTTACGACAATCAAAATAACGGCAGTAAAATTGCCTATATGAGTGCATACAACACGGGAGATTCAAGTAATATATCGTGGCTCATAACCCCAGTTATTGATTTGGATGCTCAAGGGGCAGAATTTGTTAAATTTAAATCCTCTAACAGCTACAGCGATAACAGCGAATTAGAACTTCTAATTTCTACCGATTGGGATGGAAGCCAAGCCACTATCGAAACGTCAACATGGAGTGCACTAACCACCACAATTGTGTCTGACGATGAGTACTATCAAAATTGGGTGGACTCTGGGTTAACCGATCTTAGTACATTTTCAGGCAATGCATACATTGCACTGAAGTATACAGGCGGTGGAAACGACTATACAGGAACTTTTGAAATCGATGATTTTCAGGTGTTGGTTCAAAATTAAGATGCTGCGTTTTACATACAAAAACCTGTGGACCACTCACAGGTTTTTTTGATATTTTAAACCATGGGTTTCTTTGACCAACTCTACATATCTGTTTATTTGAGGGCTAAAGCCTCTTTCCCAAAAAAAGCCAAACAATTCGCGCGCCGGTATGTATCAATTTTACAAATCGGGATATTGTTATTATTTGGGGTTTTCGTCTTCAAATTCTCCAAACAAATGAAACTTCACATAATGGATTCTACCAGTTTTTACATGCTATTTGTAGGGGCGTCAGGTTTTATTTTATTTAAAAATTGGATGAATTACAACGGCAAGAAACACAACATTTTGTGGTCCAATTCTTCAAAACGATCCCCTCGCCCATATTCTTTAATTCACCTTATTAGCTTTCCAGTTTTGATTTTCGCTCTGTCTGTAATATTGGCCAGAGTTCCATAAAAAAACCCCCACAGTTGTGAGGGTTTTTTGAAATCAACTACCTCGGGGCAAGCCCACGAGGTATTCAAAGGAAACTATTTTAAACATTTCGAGGCAAGCCTCGGGGAATTAAACCCTTGGCTATCGCCCTGCGATTTAAACACTTATTCGTCATTGGGGTTGCCCTCAAGAATAATAAATTCCGATCGACGATTCATTTGATGTTCCTCCTCGTTGCATCGAGATCCACAGTCATTCACAGGCATGGTTTCACCCATTCCAACCCCAGTAATTCGGCTGGCATCAATTCCTTTTGAGATGACATATTGAGCGGTTGTTAATGCGCGTCTTTCAGATAAAGACTGGTTATATGAGTCACGACCTCTTGAATCCGTGTGCGATTCTGCACGAACAACTATGGATTGATATTTATTCATCAATGCTACTAGTTTATCCAATTCAAATGCGGCTTGAGCGGTAATATTAGATTTGTCAAAATCGAAATAAATCGGGTTAAGAATTACTTTATTGGCTAAAATAATTTCATCAATCGGGTCCAATAGAATTTCTGAAGAGACCTCTTCTTCACTAGTTTCAGCAATGCTTGTCGACCCACTTTCATATTCGTCCATAGAAGCTGTTAGGTACAACTCTGTGTTACATTCAATAATATAATTGACTTCTCCTTTATCGGATGTTGTTTTGGTCCCAACAATGTTTCCTTCGGAGTCTGTAACATTTACGGATGCGCCAGCTAAAACAAGCCCTGTTTCGCTGTCCTTGACGGTTATGGTAACCAGGACGTCGCAAATGGGTTGAAGGACTTTTACGGCATACACATCGTCACTACCAGCACCCCCCTCACGATTGGAGGACACAAACCCCTCTCCGGAATCATTATTTATACTAAAAGCAAAATCATCGGCATTGCCATTGACAGGGATTCCGATATTTCGTACCGGGCCAACTTTACCATCGACCAATTTCGCAAAAAAGACATCCATTCCCCCGAGACCCAAATGGCCATCGGATGAGAAATAAAGCGTATTATCGCTGCTTACGAAGGGGAACATTTCTTGTCCTTCTGTGTTTACTTTTTGACCCAAATTGGTGGGTTCGCCAACTGTGCCGTCTTCATTTATGGGTGCAGAGTAGATGTCAAACTGGCCCATTCCGCCAGCTCTATCGGACGAAAAGAATAATGTTTTCCCATCGGGACTAACAGCAGGGTTTTTAACGGAGTAATTTTCAGAATTTAGAGATAGGGCTTCCCCTTCAGACCATACACCCAGCTCGCTTGTTGATTTATACAAGTTCAAGACACTAAATTTATTTCTGGATAAAGAGTCTCTTTCAAAGATTTTGTCATGAAAACTTTCTCTAGAAAAATATAGAGTTTTGCCGTCTGGAGAAAAAGATACAACCCCTTCGTGGTATTTTGTGTTCAGTTCTTTTACAGCCATTGGCGTTTGGAACGATCCATCGTCGTTTTGAGCGGCCGCGTAAACATCCAAAAAGGGTTCTTCGTTCCAACCATAGGTTTTCCCTTCACTGTTTCGAGCAGATGCAAAATAGAGCGTACCATCTTGGAGTGTTCCTCCAAAGTCTGAAAGCTCAGAATTTATTCCAGCATCTTGAAGGTTAAACTTTTTTCCTTTGTCTAAGATTTTTGGGAGATAATTCGGATTTTCAACAAAAGCAATAGCCCTGTGATCGGCTGGTCGCATGGACGCAAATTTACTCATTTGTGCGTTGGATTCCTCGTATTTCCCATTGGCCTTTAGCATTTGAGCGTATTTATAAATGACTTCTGGCGCTTCGGAAGTTTGAAGTGTTTTTTCAAACCACTTTTCGGCTTCTACGGTTTTGAATACGTTGTAATAGGATTCTGCCAACTGGCCATAAACATATTCGCTTCCTTCTCCTTTGGAAATGAGTTTTTCGTAAGCCTTTGCGGCTTCAACAAATTCAAATTTAGCGAAGAGTTTATCCGCTTTTTTGGTTGAATTTGACTGTGCATTGGCACATAAGCCAGCGACTAATATGAGTATAAAAATTGGATTGTATTTTTTCATGATAATGTACTTAGCTTAGTATTAGAAATAACGTGGTGATCGTGATACTTTGGATGAGAAATTGAAATCAAAATTGATAAAAATTTCGTGTGATGAGTTGGTAACAATGTCTAAATCGGATCGAATGGCGTCGTAGGCATATCCGATTCGTAAGTTATCCATCACTTGAAAATTTATCATACCACTGAATGAGTCCTCCAGTCTGTAACCTACACCCACTTCGACTGTGTCGTACATAAATAAATTGGCGTTGATATCGTAACTTATTGGGGCATCAAAAGCATATTTTAGCAGTGCGTGTGGTTTGAGCTTAAAGTTTTCAGACAAATCAAACACATAACCAGCTGCGGCAAATAAATGCTCAGACTCAGACCCAATTTTAGTGCCGTTAGCATCTAGATGTACACCATTGAGAATGTTTGGGACCGATACAGAAATGTAATATTTATTGGGTTTATAAAAATAGACACCAGCACCGATATTTGGTGTGGTTTCATTAATTGCATTGGCAAAAAATGGATCTCCCATATCAACCAGATTAATCTGGCTTTCTGAAATAGCGATGTCGTGGAAGGTAAAACCACCTTTAACCCCAAATGCCAGTCGGGTTTCCATACCAGTTGGAATGGTGTAGGACACATCAACGTAGGCGTTGGTTTCTTGTACTGGACCAATTTGATCAGAAATAACAGAAAAACCCATGGCCAGTTGCTTACCAACAGGAGAATGAATATTAAAGGTATAGGTTTCTGGTCCACCATCAAGTCCTACCCATTGGCTTCTGTATAATGCGCCAATAGAAAGACCCTCGGAAATTCCGGCATAAGCTGGATTTATGATGTTCATGTTGTACATGTATTGCGTGTATTGCGGATCTTGCTGGGCAAAGACCTGAGGCGCAATGACTGTTGCAAAAAGTATTAGAATTAATTTTCTCATTTTAATGTAATTAGTTATTGGTTAGTAATTTAAATAAATCCAGCTGATGGTTGGTTCCTTTCCTGAAGCGTATTGAATAACGTAAAAGTAAGTTCCGACAGGCAACAACTCGCCAGAATCGTTACCATTGCTCGCATCTTGTCCACACCAATGATCAACATAATCATTTAATTCAAATACTTTGTATCCGTATCTGTTGTAGATTTCAGCTTTAATGATATCTTCTTGATCTTCCAAATGATCTAAAACCAAACAATCATTCAATCCATCACCATTTGGCGATATTCCTTGTGGGATATCCACACAATTCTGGTTCATGTAATATTCCACCTCCATGGTTGTTTCCGAAGAACACATGGAAAGCACCTCAGTTACTTGAACTGTTACCGTACCATTAGAAAGATCTTCTCCGTGAACAAATACCGGCGAGGCCCCCTCTTGAAGCAATTCTCCGTTCATGTACCACGCATAATTGTAGTCGTTGGTCAGGTCAGTATCGTTTAAAATATTGACATTGAGTTCGACCTCACCATTGGCACATTTTGTGAATGATGTTCCATCTTCCAGTTCTGGAACAAATCCTTGAGAAACGGTTATTGTTGTATCTGCAAAACATCCTGTTTCTTCGTTGTATGCCGTTACTAAATACTCTCCGAATTGATCTGTACCGGCCGGTAACACAAAGGTATTATCTGGGCCAAATTGGATGTCAATGTTATCATACGTCCAGTAATACACTAAGGAAGGAGATTGTTGAGAGGCCTCAACATTGACTTCCAGTGTGATTTCTTCATCTTCACAAATAAATATGTTGTCTTCAATTGCTACAGGAATTGGTGTTGGCGTGATTTCCACCAAAACTTTATCAGTTGCCGTAGCTGTTTCGCCGTTACACAAATTATATGTTATGGCAGCCGTATATTCAGTAGTTTCTTCAGGATAAACAGTTACTGTCTCTCCAGTTCCAACGCTGTTATTATCCTCGTCAAACCACTCAATTGCATAATCTGGATCTCCTGCAGAGGGCATAAATCGCCACGATTCGGATTCACCGTTTTCTGCTAACACTTCCCATACTCCGACATTTCTGTTTGGTGGCGTAAATCCAATTGTACCATCGATGTTTTGAACCCCAACAGCAGCCAATCCGCTATTCCAGCCTTCACACGCCGGTTTATTTATGATGTTAACATCAATTACATTGGACCCTTCGTAGAGTATGATTTGTGTTGTGGTTAGGTTCTGATTACACTCAAAACCAAATTGGCAAACCTCAACATAATTAACGACAAATTGTCTTGCAGGAGCAGATCCAAGAACGACATAATTAATGTCTCCACAAACAGATGGATCTATATCATGAGCTACGCCAAATATATTAGCATCGGAGAGTGTTCCGTTTGTTGAATTTGGAATTGAATCGTCTGAAGAGATAGACCAGCCATTGTATCCTCCGGCATTTTCAATTTCAAATGACAAGACTCCATTTGATCCAATCAAAATTTGACTGTAGGTATCTCCAAAGAAACAAAATTCAAATCCTAAATCAATAACTTCTGACCAGCGATCGTCAATATCTAACCCCGTAGGAACGTCGCCAACAAGTTCAGGCATTGGACAACTATCCAAAGGCATCACTTCGTAGGTTGAGGTGTCTTGTCCTAATACGTGGTATGATGCTGTAAGTGTAGTGGCTGGGTCGTTGTCACTACAAAATGTTGTGTCTTCACCGGCATAAATTATTGAACATTCGTTGGGTGGTGGGGGGCAAAGGAAGGTTATATTTCCACTATCAACAGAGCAAGTAGGGTCATCCGCATTGGTAGCCGTAACCACAATTTGTTCGTTGGCATTAAATGGACCAAAAGAAACCATTCCGGTTGAAGTTAAGGTTTGTGGGTTGCTCCCCTGGTTATCACTTATAACAACGCTTGTTGCATCCCCCATATTGGTGAGGTTGGCTTCTACATAGAACTCTTGTGTGGGTTCACAGAAACCAACGATTTCAAAATCAACAGTTTGGGTGATACATGTTTTACAAGTCACATCAAAGTCCCATGGGGTATATCCAGAAGAGTCACAACTTCCAAACGAGTCGGAGCTAACCTCCATGTACACCACAGGAGAGGTTGATTCGATTACCAAACCAGTGAAGTCATCAACATTTTGGGCAAAACTGTCGAACAATATGGGTGACGTATTATCGGGACCATCATAACATAACAAGCTGTCTCCAAAGGAATCGATGGTGCCAGAATTAAATGAAATTTCTAATGGATAACCCGTAGTTGATGTAAAGACCCAATAAGTGCTGTCGTTGTTAGTGTAACAATAATCAATATTGACTTGTTCAAAAGCGTCGCAATCAATATCATAGAAAACTTGTTGCGTGGTGGAAAAAGAATAGGGACCTACCCAGTTGCTATTTCCAAAAGTATCTCCACACAAGGCCATGACATACAAATCATAGGACGTTGAATAATCGAGTCCTGTAGCTTGAACATTTGTGGTTCCAATTCCAGTTCCTGGACCTGTTGGTGCTGGTTCTCCGTCAAGAACAATTACATATTCCCATGAAATATTACTAGCGTCACCATTCCAGCTTAGGTCTGCAGTTGTCCCTGTTATATTTTCAGCTGTTAGACCAGATGGTGGGACGCACGATGGCGCTTCAGTCACGTTAATTTTCATGTCAACAGTAACACCCCAGGAGCCGTTGTAACACGGGTTTGGTGTGCTTTGTCCTGAGTCTGCTGTACCAATTCTCATGCTATAAATTCCAACTGGTGTATCGGCAGGAATAACAAAAGATGCATCCAATGTTGTTGGATTGGCGTTGGTTGAAACGCCGTCATACACGAGCTCGGTGTCGTTATCATAGACTAAATCGCCATTAAAATCAATCCAAATGTTGGTGTCATAGGTATAGCCCGTGGCAAATGTAATTTGCATATCAGCAGTTAGGGCTTGACTGACATCTACAATTGGCGAAGTGAAATCTTCATAAGTAACATCGCCAGCAGATGTGAATGATGTTGAGTTTAAAGAGATGCTGCTAATTCCCTGGCCGTCATTTGAGGATGGTTCTGAATCGCAATATCCCATATAGAATTCAAATGGACCTGCCCATGGGCTTAATGATCCACTGCCACAGTCTGCTAAGACATAGTACTCATATGACGTGTTTTCTTCAAGTCCTGTAGCGTTATAGGATGTCCCACTGACAGAAGTGCCAGAAGAAGTTGGAGTGCCAGTTCCAGGCGCTTGAACAACAACTTCGTATCCAACAGCACCGGCATCGCCAGTCCAATTGAGTGTGGCTTCATAAAAGGAGGTTGGGGTTGCATCTAAGTTCGATGGTGGTATACATGAGGGAGGCTCGGTCACGTTAATTTTCATATCAACAGTGACGCCCCAAGAGCCGTTGTAACACGGGTTTGGTGTGCTTTGTCCTGAGTCTGCTGTGCCAATACGCATGTTGTAAATTCCATTTGGAGTGCCATTTGGGATTGTGAATGAGGCATCCAACGTTGTGGGGTTGGCATTGGTGGAAACACCATCAAAAACCAATTCTGTATCGTTATCAAACACTAAATCGTTATTGAAATCAATCCAAATGTTAGTGTCGTAGGTATATCCTGTTGCAAAAGTTATTTGAAGGTTTGTAAGAATCGCCTGACTCACATCAACAATTGGTGAAGTAAAATCTTCGTAAGTGACGTCTCCAGCGGAGTTGAAGGTTGTAGATCCCAATAAAACAGTTGAAATACCCTGACCGTCATTTGACGAAGGAACTGAATCACAATAACCCATGTAAAATTCAAAAGGGCCAGCCCATGTGCTTTGACTGCCATTTCCACAATCTGTCAGCACATAAAATTCATACGTTTCTTCTGGGGTTAAATCTGTAGCGTTATACGTTGTTTCTGTCAGTACCGTTCCAGAACTGCTGGGAGCACCTGTACCTGCCAATTGAACAATAATTTCATAACCTACAGCACTATCGCTTCCAGTCCAACTTAGTGTAGCTTCAGTAAAAGACGTTGCAGTTGCTTGTAAATCTGTTGGGGCAGAACAACTTGGGCAAATAGCAATAATGGATCCAGAAGTAATATCACTTTGGGCTCCTGCGCCTGCAACTGCGCCTGCGGTATCTAAAATTTCATAACTTGTTTCATTTACCCACGAGCCACCGCCATTCCATATGGTGGTTACATCAGATCCGTCTGCAACAGTGAATGAAACAATTTCTTCCGAACCTGTGGCCATTGTTATATCGTCCAAAACAACAGTGCCATCAACTAAAACATCGATAGTATTGCCGTTCCATCCATCGCCGTAAGAATCAATCATTTTTAACGAATAATTGCATTCCACAATTGGACAAACGGCAGAAATGGTACCAGTAGTTATGTCGCTTTGGGCTCCACCTCCAACAGTGGCTCCAGAATTGTCTAAAATTTCATAACTTGTTTCTGAACCCCATGAGCCTCCAGCGTTCCAAATGGTAGTCACATCTGACCCAGTTGAAACTTGGAAGTTGATAATTTCTTCTGACCCTGATGCTAAAGTTACGTTGTCTAAAACGACCGTACCGTCAACCAAAACATCAATGGTGTTTCCGTTCCATCCATCGCCATAGGAGTCAATCATTTTTAAAGAATAATCACATTGCCCGAAGGAGTACACAGAGCAAAATAAGCACACAAGTGCTGTAATAATATTTTTCATCTTGTAAATTGGTTAATTTGATTTGATGAAATTAACAAAATGGTAACAAAGATTTTAACAACTTCGAGCATAATAGACCAACTGCATATATTTTCGACGAAAAACACAATTAATTCTTTTTGGATTGCAATAGACCAGAACTGCATCTTTATACGTAATTTTGCCACCACCATGTTAGAGAAAAAAAAACTTGACTTTGAAAAGGCCGTTCTGATAGGCATCATTACCAGAACCCAAAATGAAGAACAATCCAAAGAATATTTGGATGAATTGGAGTTTTTGACCTACACGGCTGGAGGCGAGGTTGTTAAACGCTTTGTCCAGAAAATGGACATGCCCAACCCTAAAACCTTTATTGGAACGGGCAAAATGAAAGAGCTTCAAGAATTTATCAAGGAAAACAAAATTGGAACAGCCATTTTTGACGACGAGTTAAGTGCAGCCCAAGAACGTAATATCAGTAAAATATTGAATTGTAAAGTTTTAGATCGAACCAATTTAATTTTAGATATTTTCGCACAACGAGCTCAAACCAGCTACGCACGGACTCAAGTGGAGTTGGCCCAGTGCGAGTACCTGCTGCCACGATTGAAAGGGATGTGGACCCATCTTGAGCGACAAAAGGGAGGAATTGGAATGCGGGGCCCTGGAGAAACAGAAATTGAAACAGACCGCCGTATTGTTCGTGAAAAAATTGCGCTTCTCAAATCCAAAATCAAAAAGATTGACAAACAAATGTCCGTTCAGCGAAGCAACCGAGGTGCCTTGGTTCGAGTGGCTTTGGTTGGGTACACCAACGTCGGAAAATCGACTTTGATGAATGTAATTAGCAAATCTGATGTCTTTGCAGAAAACAAACTTTTTGCCACATTGGATACCACAGTTCGGAAAGTTGTCGTTAAAAACTTACCGTTTTTGATGAGTGATACTGTGGGTTTTATAAGAAAACTTCCAACCCAATTGGTCGATTCATTTAAAAGCACTCTCGACGAAGTTCGAGAATCCGATTTGTTATTGCACGTGGTTGATATTTCTCACCCCAGTTTCGAGGATCACATTGAGTCGGTCAATACAATTTTGAAAGACATTAGTGCTTTGGACAAACCTACCCTTATGGTGTTCAACAAAATCGATGCCTACACCCCAGAACCTTTTGACGAGACAGATTTGATGGTGCCCCGAACAACTGCTCACTACTCCATTGAAGAATGGAAATCCACGTGGATGTCCAAAATAGGCAACCATTCACTATTCATCTCGGCACTGAATAAAGAAAATTTGGAAGACTTTAGAAAACGGGTGTATGATGAGGTTAGAAAAATTCACATCCAGCGGTTCCCCTACAATCATTTTCTCTATCCGGATTACGATTAAAATTTATGATAAAAAGTACTTTTTAATCGCAGGGCGATAGCCAAGGGTTTAATTCCCCGAGGCTTGCCTCGAAATGTTTAAAATAGTTTCCTTTGAATACCTCGTGGGCTTGCCCCGAGCTAGTTGATTGCTTTTTTAAAAAATTGATTTTTTTATCAAAATGTGTAATTAATTCCAACGCCAAATACCTGTCGAGTTTGCAGACCTCGAAAAGCGTTGTCGTCGTAAATGGTTTGATAAGATAAATTGGCTGAAATCAATTTATTTATGGTCATGACCACATTTAGGGTATAATCCAAATCGACGTTTTGAGGGTCTTCCAAATAATTGGAATAGAGATTTAAAATATTTTCCATGGAAATATTTTTCATGAGATCAAATTTGTAGTAGGCCCCAACAGAAATTCCAATTTCGTAGCGGCTGCTTTTGCCTTGTTCGACACCAAAATAGGCTTTCTCAGGGAGAGTTAAATTTTTATCCACAAGAATAAGACGGCTGGTTGCTGGTGCAATGTTAATTTTTAAAAGATCACTTTTTTTCCACAACATTCCGGGGCCAAATTGGATAAAAGCAGGCGAAAACAATTGGGTAGGACCTTTAGTGTTTTTATCTAGGTCGTCTGCAAATTGTGTTTTAAAATTTAAAAATGCGGAGTAATGCCAATACCCTTTTGCTTTTTTACCAACGACAGAGTTCCATTCCAGTTGGTCGCTGGATTTTTGAACGCCTAGCGTTTTAATTTTAGTAATCCCAAAGTTAGCAATTAATTTATTGTCCCAAGTCCAATCGTCTTTGTTGTAATTAAAATCATAGTTAACGCTAAATGTCCCCGACATGTTAGTGATGCCCCCAGCCGTCCAGTTGTCAAATGCGGATTGATTTAAAAGGAAGGTAATACTACCCTTTTTGGTCCAATTGGATTTGGGTTCTTCAGTATTTTGTGCCGTTGTTGAGAGGAGCTGGAGTCCCAGCACCAGTAGTAGGATTTTTTTCATTTGGATTAGATATTGGGTTAAAATTCAAACAAATATACTATTATTTGTTAATTTTTATTTTTAAAAAGAGGTACTGACGAACAGGCCTCGCCGTACATTATTGATTTTGCAATAGATTGAAGTTTTTGAATTAAAAACACATAGGCGTTTTGAGGTACCGGTTTGGAAGAACATCCTTTGACAATCACGGGTTTATCTTTACAAAATGAAAGGTCTAAATTTTCAATTATAGTGGTATACAACATGGTCTCCAATTGCTCTAATGTTCCCACAATGGTAGTTGATGCTACACCAAATAAATGGGTTTGGACCAACATGTAAGCCCAAGCGGGAATGATGGCTCCAGAACTGCATTGTAGCGCAATATGATGTCCTTTAAACTGCGACCAATCGAAATGACGAAGTGTGTTTCGGAAATCACTTTCTTTTAGGATAAGTCCCTCGTGTAGCCAATCTTTTAAATCCAAAATAGTACGATTTCCAGAGGGGTAATAGGCTTCTAAGTCTATGGTTATCAGACTGCTTTTAGCCACGCGATTTATAATCTCTTCAGCCATGGTTAGAGCATCCCTAGTTCAAGTTTTGCCTCGTCGCTCATAAGATCTTGAGACCATGGTGGGTCAAAGGTGATTTCAACTTCGGCATCTTTCACTTCGTCCAGAGACTTTACTTTTTCCTCAACTTCTAGGGGCAAGGTTTCGGCTACAGGACAGTTTGGAGTGGTAAGGGTCATTAGGATTTTGACCTCATAATCTTCATTTACAAACACGTCATAAATAAGCCCTAATTCATAAATATCAACTGGAATTTCGGGGTCAAAAATGGTTTTTAGAACTCGAACAATTTTTTCGCCTAGGGCATTAACATCTATGCTATTTTCACTCATGATTGATGTTTTGTCTGGTATGCTAAGGCATACATTTTTATTTGTTTTATCATACTCACTAGTCCGTTGGCCCGTGTCGGAGAGAGGTGTTCTTTTAGGCCAATGGCATCTATAAAATTAGTATTGGATGCCAAGATGTCGTCGGGACTTTGATTGGTAAATACTCGAATAAGAATAGCCACAATTCCTTTGGTGATGATGGCATCGCTGTCGGCAGTAAAATTAATGGCGCCATTGTCATACGACGCATGGAGCCATACTTTACTTTGGCAACCCTTAATGATGTTCTCATCTGTTTTGTAAACGGAATCAATTAAAGGAAGTGATTTTCCTAATTCAATCATATACTCATAACGTTCCATCCAATCCTCAAACATGGAGAACTCTTCGATAATATTATTCTGTACCGTTTCAATTGTCATTCCACAAAAATACAATTCTTTGAGTTAATCCTTGGTAATCATGTAAACCAAATGATCAACCAGGGGTTTAATAGCTTTGGGCGGGTTTCCATGATCAAAATTACTGGACCTAAAAGTGTTGGGGTGTATCGTTATTGTGATTTCTGCATGATGCACTTTATCAGTGCGTCGCAAATCGGAGGGAGCATTTAGGGCATTTATTGCATTTAAGTCAAGTGCCGTGAGCAGTTCCAGGCAGGTGGCCCAATCCATGGGAATAGTTTTTTGAGTTTCAGAAGATGTTTTCTTATAATCGATATAAGAAGTTATGGTATTTTTTTTGATGTGATATTCTCTGTAAAACCCTCTAGTGTATTGTTTATAAACGAATGCAATGGAGTCGTCTTGCAATGTCTCATTTATTGCAGATTTTTTTGAAGCACACTGCGCTGAAAACAGTAAAAAATACCCCACTAAAATGATGGCCCTCATAAATCAATGGTTTATTAACTCAACATTCTTTTCGCTCTTTCAATAGCAGTTACAAACTGGTCAATTTCCGTCTTGGTATTGTAAAAGGCAAAAGACGCTCTAGCCGTGCCCGAAATACCATAGAAATCCATAACGGGTTGCGCACAATGCTGTCCCGTTCTAATGGCGATCCCCAATTTATCGACTATGGTTCCCAAATCGTAGGCGTGAACGCCATCGATATTAAATGAAATCACTGAGGTTTTGTTTGGGGATGTTCCGTAAATTTTTAAACCCTCTATGGCTGATAATTTCTTGGTGGCATACGCCAACAATTCATTTTCGTACGCTGCAATAGCATCAAAGCCAATGGCATTCATGTAATCCACAGCGGCGCCAAAGGCAATCCCCCCACAGATGTTGGGTGTTCCAGCTTCAAATTTATGGGGTAAATCGGCGTAAGTTGTTTTTTCAAAAGTGACCTCAGAAATCATTTCACCTCCGCCTTGATAGGGGGGTAATTTTTTCAGCCATTGTTCTTTGGCATACAACATTCCAACGCCAGTTGGGCCACACATTTTGTGTGCAGAGGTGACGTAAAAATCAACATCCAGGGCTTGCACATCGGGTTTGATGTGTGGGCATGCTTGCGCTCCATCAATGAGGACAGCTGCACCAACATCGTGTGCCTTTTTTGTGATAACACCGATGGGGTTGATGGTTCCAAGAGCATTGGAAATATGATTAACAAATACAAGTTTAGGTTGTTCACTTAGCAGTACATCCAGTTGTTGTAAATCCAGCTCTCCCTCTTGAGTCATGGGAATAACTTTCATTACGGCTCCGGTAGTTTCACAAAGCATTTGCCAAGGGACAATATTGCTGTGGTGCTCCATCGCCGACACCAGAATAAGATCTCCTGGTTTTAAAATGGAACCAAAACCATGCGCTACCAAATTAATACTATGGGTTGTTCCTGAAGTGAATATAATTTCATGAGGATGTTTGGCATTAAAATGCTGTTGCAAGGTTTGTCGTGCCGCTTCGTATTGATCGGTTGCTTCTTGGCTTAATTGATGAACGCCTCTATGGATATTGGCATTGTAATGGGCATAATAATGTGAAATAACATCAATGACCTGTTGCGGGGTTTGGCCAGTGGCGGCATTGTCAAAATAGATCAATGGTTTGCCATTGACCTCTCGTTTTAGGATCGGGAAATCTTTTCGAATATCTTCAACCTTAAATTCCTTACGGTTCATCATAAATCGAATCCTATATTAACCCCAAGTTTTTGTGCAATCAATGCATTAATGCGCTGTTTGAGTTGAGGGATTTTAACACTTTCTAAAACATTGTTGGCAAAGGCGTACATGAGTAGTGCTTTGGCTTCCTTTTTTGGAATTCCTCTGGCTTGCAAGTAAAACAAGGCATTCTCGTCCAGCTGACCAATGGTACATCCGTGGGAGCATTTGACGTCGTCAGCAAAAATTTCTAGTTGAGGTTTCGTATTAATTGTAGCTTTATCATTAATCAAAAGATTATTATTGGCTTGGAAAGCATTTGTTTTTTGGGCTTCTTTTTCAACAACAACTTTACCGTTAAAAACGCCCATAGCACTATCTCCAAAAATCCCTTTATAGTCCTGATGGCTTTCACAATGGGGCTCGATATGATGAACTAAAGTGTTGTGATCCACATGTTGTTTATTGCCAATAATGGTTACCCCTTTTAAGATAGACGCTATTCGTTGACCTTTTTGATAGAAATTCAAATTGTTTCGAGTAAGTTTACCGCCAAAACTAAACGTATGAACCGAAACGTGACTTTCTTGGTGCTGTTCTATAAATGTGCTATCAATAAGTGATGCATCAGTCATATCGTTTTGAACTTTATAGTAATCCACTATACTTCGTTTTGCGGCAAAAAGTTCTGTAGTACTGTTGGTAAGTGTGGCGTTTTTAGACAAACTTTGGTGACGTTCAATGATTTGGACTTGAGCATTTTCATCAATAACAATCAAATTTCTGGGCTGAAGAAGCATGGCAACTTCCTGACCGGTAGAAAAGTGAATAATCTGGATGGGTCTATCGGCCGAAGTATTGGATTTGATATGGATGTAGGCCCCTTCGCTACAAAAAGCCGTATTGAGAGCATTCAAACCCTCTTGCGGAGCAATTGCATTAAAATAATTCTCAATTACAGGCTGATATTTAGCTTTGCTTAATGCGGCAGACATCAAGCAGACATCAATCCCCTCGTGAGTCGTTTGGGACAGGTGAGAGGCGTATTTCCCATCAACAAACACAATTTTATAACTGTCAATATCATGAATGAAATACTTCTGAACATCCTTGTATTCTAAGGGGGTTTCAGATTTTGGAAAGATGCTGTAATCTTCCTTAAGAATTTTATTTAGAGAGGTGTATTTCCAAGCTTCATTTTTTTTGGTTGGGAACCCCGTATTTTCAAAATTTTTAATCGCTTTACCACGAACTTGAGACACAAAAGGCGTATCTGTTGAATTTTGATTTTCAAAAGCTATAAAGGACGATAATAATTTCTCTTTCAGATCCATAAGCTGTTTTTTAGGCCTGCTGATTGGCCTCTTGTTTAATCCAGTCGTATCCTTTTTTCTCCAACTCCAGAGCCAATTCTTTTCCGCCTGATTTTACAATTTTACCATCATACAACACATGAACAAAATCGGGGACGATATAATCCAACAGCCGCTGATAATGGGTAATGACCAAGGTGGCATTGTCCTTATTTTTTAAAGCATTGACTCCGTTAGCCACGATTCTCAGGGCATCAATGTCGAGTCCAGAATCTGTTTCATCTAAAATGGCCAGTTTTGGCTCTAACATGGCCATTTGAAATATTTCGTTGCGTTTTTTTTCACCCCCAGAAAACCCTTCATTTAAAGACCGGGAAAGAAATTTACGGTCAATTTCCAGCATTTCCGATTTTTCTCGAATCCGTTTCAGCATTTCATTGGCAGGCATATCGTTCATGCCCTTGGCTTTTCGCGTTTCATTAAGAGCGGTTTTAATGAAATTTGTAACCGTAACACCAGGAATTTCAACAGGATATTGAAACGACAAAAATAGCCCTTTGTGAGCCCGCTCGTCGGCCGCCAAATCGCAGATGTTTTCATTCTCAAAGAGAATTTCACCCGTTTCAATTTCATAATCTTCTTTACCAGCAATCACTGAAGCAAGCGTACTTTTTCCTGATCCGTTGGGCCCCATAATGGCGTGAACTTCTCCAGAGTTTATCTCTAAATCAATGCCTTTAAGAATCGATTTTTCATCGATTCGGGCGTGTAAATTATTGATTTTTAACATCTTAATTTGATCCTAATATTAGCGTGTTTTTAATTTCTTTTTTTGAAGCGATTGATTCAATTTCAACAATTTCAAGTTTTTTATCCCACAGGATTTTTTCGTCCTTTTGGGTTGAAATAATTCCTTTCACTTTGACATAAATAAAGTCGTCTGTATTGGTTTTGTAGGATTCTGCTTTTGTACTGAGCTCTAGGGCTTTTTCGGTTAAATACACCCCATAAATTTCATTTTTAGTTTGTAAAACTGCAGCATCATCAAAGTAAATATAGCTTCCTTCCAAAACGGTTAGACCATCGGATGAGGATTTACATGAGGTGGTTATAATAAATAAAATTATCGCTACTGTTTTTCTCATTGGTATTGTTTTTATCCTACAGAACCTTCTAAACTTATTTCTAATAATTTTTGGGCCTCAACGGCAAACTCCATGGGTAATTTATTCAAAACGTCTTTGCTAAATCCATTGACTATCAAGGCGATCGCTTTTTCGGTTTCAATACCCCGCTGGTTGCAGTAAAATATTTGATCTTCTCCAATTTTACTTGTTGTGGCCTCGTGTTCAATTTGCGCCGATTTATTTTTAGCTTCAATGTATGGAAAGGTGTGAGCGCCACATTCATTACCCATAAGCAGACTGTCGCACTGCGAAAAATTACGGGCATTTTCGGCTCGCGAGCTCACTTGAACCAGACCTCTGTAGCTGTTTTGTGATTTGCCTGCAGAAATTCCCTTGCTAATAATAGTTGATTTGGTGTTTTTGCCCAAATGAATCATTTTCGTTCCCGTGTCGGCTTGTTGATGATTATTGGTCACAGCTATAGAGTAAAATTCACCAATAGAGTAGTCTCCTTTTAAGACACAAGAGGGGTATTTCCACGTCACGGCACTGCCAGTTTCAACTTGTGTCCATGAGATTTTGGCGTTGTTTTCACACAGTCCGCGTTTCGTTACAAAGTTAAAAACACCACCTTTGCCTTCAGCATTTCCAGGATACCAATTTTGGACGGTCGAATATTTTATTTCGGCTTCATCCAAAGCGATGAGTTCTACCACAGCAGCGTGCAGTTGATTTTCATCTCGACTCGGCGCTGTACAACCTTCCAAATAACTCACATAACTCCCCTTGTCGGCAACGACTAAGGTACGTTCAAATTGACCAGTACCAGCTTGGTTGATCCTAAAATAAGTGGATAATTCCATTGGGCAACGAACCCCTTTTGGGATGTAACAAAAACTACCGTCGCTAAAGACAGCACTGTTTAGCGCAGCATAGTAGTTGTCTGTTTTCGGCACCACCGTTCCGATATATTTTTGAACCAACTCAGGATGCTTTTCAATAGCTTCTGACATGCTCATGAAAATTATGCCTTTTTCGGCCAAGGTTTTTTTAAAGGTCGTGGCTACAGAAACGGAATCGACCACAACGTCCATAGCCACACCGGCCAATTTTTTTTGTTCGTCGAGCGAAATTCCAAGTTTCTCGAAGGTCGCCAGGAGTTCTGGGTCGACCTCGTCCAAAGACTCGTATTTTGGTTTTTTGCTTGGCGCTGAATAATAAGAAATGGCCTGAAAATCGGGTTTTTGATAGGACACGTTGGCCCAATCGGGTTCTGTCATATCTTGCCATATTTTAAACGCATCCAACCGCCATTGGGTCATCCATTCCGGTTCATTTTTCTTTTTTGAAATGGCTCGGACGATGGATTCGTCGAGTCCAACAGGGAAAGTATCTGAATCAATATCTGTATAAAAACCGTATTCGTACTGCTTGGTTTTTAGTTCTTCTCTTAAGTCGTCTTCAGTATATTTATTCATAGCGCGTTTCAAGATTTTACATGGAGAATGACTCTCCACATCCACAAGTGCGGTTGGCATTGGGGTTGTTAAATACAAATCCGTTTCCATTAAGACCACCTGAGTAGTCTAGTGTTGTGCCGACCAAGTATAAAAAGCTTTTGGTATCAACAACGATTTTGATTCCGTTATCCTCAAAAATTTTATCACTTTCGTGTTGTGTTTTGTCAAATTTCAATTCATAAGACAAGCCAGAGCATCCGCCACTTTTTACGCCCACACGAACAAAATCGGTTTTGGGGTTAAAGCCGTCTTCGTGCATCAAAGTTTCGACTTGTCGCTTTGCGATTTCACTTACATTAATCATACTGCTGCTATAAAGTTTCTCTACAAAAGGCGTACAAATATACAACATAACAAGATTATATTGCCATACCCTAACATTATATTAGCGTATGAAACCATAAGTTTTGCTTATGGGTTTGAATATTGGGGGTCAGTAATGAAATTGTAGTCTGAAAGTGATAGCAAAAACGCCTTGAGACTGGCTTTATCCGTGTTTGACAGCTGAACCCCACCTTGTGCAACTTTTTTCATCAATGGATCAATGGTGGGCGAGTCTTGTAGCCCCTCGCTGTAGTGGTTGATTACGTCATCCAATGTTTCAAATCTGCCGTCGTGCATGTAGGGCGCTGTAAAGGCCAAATTTCGTAGAGATGGTGTTCGGAATTTACCATTGTCGTTAGGGTCGCCTGTGGCAATAGCCAACCCCAAATCGGTTGATGTGGCATCCAAACCGTTGTTGTGAAATTTATTATCGGTCCAAAGCGGGTTATTCTCGCTACCGTGGCAATGAAAACAATCTCCTCGATTTTCGTCCATAAACACATTAAACCCCTCGAGTTCTTGTGTATTTAGTGTGGCTTCGCCTAGAAGGTATCGGTCAAATTTTGAGTTGGCTGAAATGATGGTTCGTTCAAACTGCGCCAAGGCTTTACTAATGAGTACCGAATCGATGGAAGCGGTGCCAAAGGCCCGTTGAAAAAGTTCAGGATACATGGGGTCTTGTTGAAGTTTTTGCACAACATTTTCCAAGGTTTCGTGCATTTCAATGGGGTTTGTGATGGGGTCAAAACTTTGTCGCTCCAAGCCCAATTCACGCCCATCCCAAAAAAATGTATCGTCGTAATTCCAAGCCAAATTGAACAACGGCATTGCATTTCTTGTTCCTTGAATTGCATCAATTCCTACACTATACCTTCGCCCGTCGGTAAAGGATTTGTTTGGGTTATGACAGTTGGCACAGGCCTGCGTGTTGTTAGCAGATAATCGTTTTTCGAAAAACAGCTTTTTCCCCAACGCAATGCCCTCTTGTGTAAGGGGATTATTGGTTGGGATTACCGGGGGTAATATCCGTCCTTCGAAAACTTGCGGAATATTGAGGGTTACTGGATTTGGAACATATTGACCTCCGTTTGTGTCTTCTGTAGAGCAAGACAAACAAGTGATTAGTACTAGGACGATATGTTTCAAACGGTTATTCAACAGACACCAAATTAAATGCATTTTGCCCGTTTTGATACATCAAAATTTGAGCAGCGCTATTGGGCATCAGCATTTGATTGTAAACGTTTAAATCCCAAAGATGAGGGTCTTTAAACCACTGGGCAATATTCATAGCAATTGTAATTGTGGAGTTGTCAGATATGGAGATTTCACCCAAATCAACTCGAAAAAAAGTATCTTGAGGAAAGGTCGGATTAGCACCAGGATTGTCTGCCGCTCGGATGGCATGGTAGTTATAGCCCGCTTCAGAATTTAGAGTGTTTAAAAACTTGCCGTCCAATTGCATGTAATGATAGCCCCCGCCCAGCATGGCAGGGACATTCCATGAGGTAGAATTTAAATCGGCGTAGCTTCCATCCGTATTGTCCTCGTTCGTAAAACCAAAAATAAAACTAACGTTGGTGTATGTCCCCAAATCAATGGGAGTTTCAGTCGTAAATTGTAGGGATTCATTTTCACTCAGGTCAATTAATTTATAGCCGTCCAAAACTAGGGACTCTCCAGAGGGTTTTGTAAATGTTATTCTTGAAATGAGATATCTAAGCCGTTCTATACTCAAATTGTTCCCAAATGCATTGGTGAATTTTATACTGTTGAAATCTGCATTACTAACGCCAATGTTGTCCCAATGGTGCTCAAATCGAAATTGAACAGCAGTTGAAGACCGCTCATCATCTTGATCAGATTCGCAACTCAGAAATACGATTGTTAGCATAAAAAAAAGGAGTTTATACCTCATGTTTCATTCTGATAAATTGATAATTAAAGCATCGTCAAATCCTTTATTTTGACTCACATCTAAATCATTGCTGTTTGTTTTTCCGACTGCAATAATCGTTCCATTGGATAATGTTGTAACATCTGTCAAAAGATCCACTTGGGTTCCTCCAACAGTGGTTTGCCACTGTAATTCTCCAGTGGTGTTGATCTTAAAAATCCAGGCATCGTTTTGGCCATTGTTTTGGGTTAAATTTCCATCGTTACTGCGTGAGTTTCCTGCAATAATATAGGCGTCATTTTGGGTTTTGTGTATCGACTGTACTCCATCAAATCCAGCGCCGCCATAGTTTTTTCCCCATAGAATTGCACCATTTGAATTAATTTTTAGGACCCAAATATCGGCAGCCCCATTGTTTTGCGATACATCTTGATCATTGCTCCTTGTATCTCCAACGATTATAAAATTTCCGTCGGAAGTTTTAGAAATGGCTCTTGCCTCGTCTATTTCGCTACCGCCATACGATTTTTCCCACATCAATTCGCCATGAGCAGAAAGTTTTAGGACCCAAAAATCATAGGATCCTTTGTTGTTGTTGACATCCGTGTCGTTACTATCCGACGATCCAACAACCAAAATACTACCATCGGATGATTCTATGGCATCGTATGCAGTATCGGTAAATGTTCCTCCAAAATACCGACTCCACAACATATCGCCCGAAGGGCTTAGTTTGAGGATCCAATAATCGCCACCAGCGTGGCGTTGCATTAATCGGTTGTTGCCTTCGCCATTGGAGGCCGTAACGTCCAAAACGCCACTTAAAATGTAGCCGCCGTCAGTGGTTTGAGCTATTGAAAATGCATTATCCGCCCCGGAATATCCAAAGGATTTTTCCCATAAAATTTCACCTGTTGAGGTTAGTTTCAGAACCCAAAAATCGTTATATCCGGCATTTGAGGAGGCATCGCCGTCACTGCTTTTGCTGCTTCCCAAAATGGCGTATCCGCCGTCGTTGGTCGCAATGATGCATTGCCCTCTATCGTCGTTGGAACCGCCGTAGTTTTTTTGCCATTGTTGGTTGCCCGACGCATCAAATTTAACCAACCAGTAGTTAAATGATTCATTAGATTTATTCAAGATATCGCCATCCATACTTTGGGTGTACCCCAGTACTGCAAATCCACCATCGGGGGTGCTTACAACAGATTGGGCACTTTCGTTTTTGCTTCCTCCAAGCGTTACAATTGAAGTGATGTCAGCAGGGGTTTGGGTCGGTGTTTGGGTGTTGTCTGATTCACACCGCGATAGCCCAATAGCCAGTAGGGTTACAAAACACGATCGTACTATGTTTTGTTTGATTTTCATAGGGGTTTTCTAGTTGCTTTTTTTGACGATAAAAAGCCCTCTTTCTATATCGCTAATTACAATATGTCCACTTTCAAAATACGGGTAAACGTTCCATACCCCATTGAAATTGGCATTGTCATTTTCTGGATAGGTGTCAAAAAATCCAATTTCGCTTATGGATTGATTGCCAATGTTAGTGATGTCTATTTCTCGCATTCCAGCTCTGTAACTGGCCAAAAAATAACTGTTGCCCAAGGTGTAGCCGTTGTGATCAATAGAGGTATTTTGTGCGATGTATTCAAAACTTAATTCGGGGTTATCCAAATCATTAAAGTCAAAAATTAAAGTCCGTGTGTTGGTGCCTATGTTTTGTTCATCAAGCTCATCACCAACGATAAAATAACGTAAATCCTCTGTGAACCAACCTTGGTGGGTGTAGGCAATATTATTATATCCAACTGTAGAAATTGTCACGGGGTTTGCTTTATCGCTAACGTCTACAATGACTACTTCGTTTTCGTTGCTTCCTATGAGAATTTCTTTTCCGTTGTAGTCTGAGTCTGGACCGTTGTAATTGACCACTTGGGCATCGTGCGAATAACCTCCTGCGCCAAAGCCGCCTTCTGAAGTGGGGGCAGTTGGGTTCTGAATATTAATGAATAAAGGGCCTCCGCCAAAGGGTCCGTTTCGATTTGTTCCAACAACATATGCATATCCCGAATCGTCATTAATTACAATATTATGTGCACTTCCAAATTCTGTAAAATGTGCATCGGCGTCAAATTCGACCGGGGTATTTTCAACATTACGCAAACGCGTCAAATCAAAAACTTGCATGCCATGGTTGTTGGCTTCACTGACAATAAAAGCGTGGTTCTGATACACCTTAATATCTCTCCAAATGCTGGCACTGGTTGCGGTTGGTAAAACCCCCACCAACCTTAAGTTATCGGGGTCACTGATATCTACAAAAGCGGCATGTGAAGACAACCCCACCAAAGCGTACTCTTTGCCGTCCTGAGGATCGGTCCAGCCCCAAGAATCATTGCCTTTCAGGTTGCTTCCGCCAGAATTATTGATACTCAAGTCATTTAATGATAAATAACCAATAAGGTCATAATTGTTGCAGGGGTAAACCCCAGCAAACCCATTTTCGCAAGGCAAGGAAGTGAAATTTGCAGTATCGCATGCATCCCCAATGCCATCGCCGTCGGTGTCGTCTTGATTGGGGTTGGCAGTATTAACACAGTTATCGGTGGAATCGTTTATACCATCACCATCAGAATCGGCGGATGCAACACCAACCGGTTCATTTTCACAGGTGGTAAGAACAAAAAAACAGCCAATCGCTGCGCAAAGTAGGTTTAATTTTCTTGTCATTGTCATTTGGAATTTATTATTTGTATATGTTACTAAAAACGCAAGTTACGCCAATATATGACATAATATCTTAAAAATTATATAATTAAGTTATTTTTGCATCATGATAGAAGATAAAAATCAAAGCAGAACCTCACTTTCCAATTTGGGGGAATTTGGGCTGATAGAACATCTTACTTCAAATTTTTCAATTTCCAATCCAAGTACTGTGTTGGGGATTGGCGACGATGCGGCTGTATTGGATTTTAAAGGCGAATCGGTGGTTTTAACAACCGACTTTCTTGTGGAAGGTGTCCATTTTGATTTAAGTTACATGCCCTTGAAGCATTTAGGATACAAAGCTGTAGTGGTAAATCTATCCGATGTCTATGCCATGAATGCCACGGCCACGCAAATAACAGTTTCAATTGCCGTATCGAATCGTTTTACGCTAGAAGCGCTGGAGGCCCTTTACGATGGCATCCGTGCCGCAGCAACCGTTTACGGAGTGGATGTTGTTGGTGGCGATACCACATCTTCAGTAAGCGGTTTGACCATTTCAGTTACTGCTGTTGGTCGTGCCAGTGCTAACGATTTGGTCCAAAGAAACGGAGCAAAACCCAACGATTTGCTGGTAGTTACTGGCGATATCGGAGCAGCTTACCTAGGGCTTCAAGTTCTTGAACGCGAAAAAGAAGTTTTCAAAGTTAATCCGAACAACCAACCTGATTTAGACCCTTATTCTTACCTCGTTGAGCGTCAGCTAAAACCTGAGGCCCGCAAAGATATTGTTGCACTTTTACGAGACTTAACGGTGAGACCCACTTCCATGATAGATATCAGTGACGGGTTATCTTCAGAAATTATTCATTTGTGCAAACAAAGTCAGGTGGGTTGTGATTTGTATGAAGAAAAAATACCGTTGGACCCGCAAGTTATTTCGACTTGCGAAGAATTTAATTTAGACAGCACTACCATCGCTTTGAGTGGGGGTGAGGATTATGAGCTTCTAATGACCATTTCCCAAAACGATTTTCCAAAAATTAAAGCGAATCCCAACCTTACCGTAATTGGCCATATGACCGAATCAAAATCGGGGATGCATCTCGTCACCCGTGCTGCCGAAAAAATTCCATTAACGGCGCAAGGTTGGAACAGCTTAAAAAACCAATAAAACTAATTCTCCCATTCTAAACTTTCCATAAGTCGAACAATATCCTTTTGTAAGTATCTTGTTGCTGGGAAAATAGAATCGTAGTTGGGTTTGATGTTAAAATACACCGCTCCGGAGAGGAAATGGTTGGTACTGTCGCTTGCATAAAATTGAATTTGTGAGGCCACAGGACCGCTCAAATCGTAGATTTTACCATACACCTTTTTATTGCCATTTTGAAACTCCTTTTCAGAAACACCATGTGCTACTTTGGCGTGTTGTTGCGTTATGGCTAAGGATGATTGGACGAGGTCTTTAAAATTGTTTTTCACAGGTTTGTAGGACATGAAAATGACAGCGTTTAAAGGTTTGTAATTCAAGTTTACTCCTTCTATTTGATTGTTTTTTTTTGAAACTTCAAGTTCAGAAAATTCATTTTTATCAAAAGTCCAAGGCAGGTTTATTTTTACGGTTTCATAGATTGCTGGAGGGTAGTCCAATGTCAAAAAGGCCTTCGGTTTTGGGACACTAACATTCTGACACCCGAAAAAGGCCAAAATTAACAAAAAACCAAGCTGGTATGTTACTGTTTTTTTAGACAAACCTTGATCTGCTTAATGCGTTTATTATCAATACTTTCTATGACAAAAGTGTAAGATTTAAATTTGATTTTACTTCGGATTTTTGGAAATATTTTTGAAATTTCTAAAACAAAACCTGCTAAAGTTTCGGCTTCCCCTTTATTGTCTTCAAATTCAGAATCATCATCAAGTTTGATGATTCTGTAAAAATCCTTCAAAGTTGTTTTTCCTTCAAAAACATAATTGAAATCATCTATTTTGGAATAAATCAAATCATCATCGTCAAATTCGTCGCTGATATCCCCTACAATTTCTTCTATCACATCCTCCAGTGAAACAATTCCGGAGGTCCCGCCATATTCGTCAACTACTATCGCCAAATGAATCTTTTTTTCCTGAAACTCAACCATTAAATCGTCTAATTTTTTATTCTCTGGAACAAACAACGGGGTTCGTAACAGCGTTTTCCAGTCAAACTTTGTTTTTCCCAAGTGCGGCAACAAATCCTTGGCGTATAATATTCCTGAAATATCATCAACATTGTCGTTGTAAACAGGAATTCTAGAATACCCATTTTTAACGATTTCGGGGATAATATCTTTAAAAGTCATGGAGGTATCCAATGCAAAAATATCAATTCGTGGGCGCATAACCTGCTTGGTATCAGTGTTGCCAAAAGATACGATTCCTTGCAAAATTTTTTGTTCTTCTTTGGTGGTGTCGTCCTCGCTGGTCAATTCAAGGGCTTGAGATAAATAATCCACATTAAGATTGGATTTTTGTTTTCCGAGGCGTTTGTGAATTCCCATCGTGATACGTCTCATCGGTATGCTAATGGGCGTAAATACGCCGTCCAAAAATTGAAGGGGTCTGGCCATGAATTTTGAAAACCGCAAATTGTTTCTATTGGCATACACTTTGGGTAAAATTTCACCAAAAAGCAATATAAGAAATGTAATTACGACAACTTCAATAAAAAAAATAAGATCGATTTGAACCAGGCCAAGGTCTAATGTGGTTTTCAGGGTTCCGAATAGTAGATTACTGAGTTTCGCAAAAAGTAAAACAATACCGATGTTTATAAAATTATTGGCAACTAAAATGGTTGCTAATAATTTTTTCGGCTGGCTTAGAAGTTTGGAAATAATTTTTAAGGATTTTGAATCCTTTTGATTTTCGTTGTCCAAGTCCGATGGCGTCAGTGAAAATAGGGCTACTTCTGCGCCAGAAATCAACGCCGAACAACACAGCAAAATAATCAATACCACACTTCCAATTAGGGCAGTAAGGTTGATGGATTGAAACAAAACAAGGGTGCCAGAGTCCAATTAAGAAGATTAGTGGTTAGAATTAAAAGGGTAAATCATTATTTTCAGCGGGCTTGGATTTCGATGGGGTGTTTAAATGTTCAGCAGCAGCTGTGCTTGAGTGTTGTTGTCTCGATCCCGAATCGCTTTGCTCATTTCGGGTGGTTAGAAACGTAAAATCGGTACACATAATTTCCGTAGAATACCGATCGTTTCCGCTGTCGTCTTGCCATTTTCGTGTTTTGAGTCGTCCTTCAACATAAACACGATCGCCTTTGCTCAAGTATTGTTCACAAATTTCTGCCGCTTTATTTCGGACCACAATATTGTGCCATTCGGTGTTCGTAACTTTTTCGTTGGTTTGTTTGTTGGTGTAGGTTTCATTGGTTGCTAATGGAAATCGACCGACGCAATTTTTATCGTCAAAATAATGCAACTTGACGTTATCGCCAAGGTGCCCAATAAGCATAACTTTGTTCAAGGTTCCGGACATTGTAAAATAATTTTATGGGTTAAAAATAAAACTTAAAGATATTTAAAAAAAATGAAATATCACGGATCAAATGAATTTACAAACGATTCAATGGGCTTTGGCACAGCGTAGGTCGAAATTTTGGACCAAGGGGTGCTGTTTTTCGGGCTGCTTTCCATTCGGATTATCCAAAATTTAATGTGTAAATCCTGATGCGATAATTTGTGAAGAATTTCATGATTTTGATAGCACTCAATGCGGTCAAATTTAAAGGGGATTTTATGTTTTAATTCGTCACTCGACAACAATTCTTTCTGATCTACTGATGCAATTGTCTCGATTAGAGGGAATTGATATAAATGTTGCCAAATCCCTTTTTGTGTTCGTTGTTCTATCCATGTTTTTTTGTCATGGGATAAAACAACAAGGTAATTTAAAAACCGTTTTTTTCGGGATGAGGTTCTGTTTTTAACAGGAAGTTCGGATACCCGACCCGTTTGGGCTGCAACACATGCTTTGGCAACGGGGCATGCGGAACAATTGGGCGATTTAGGAACGCATTGTAAAGCACCAAATTCCATGAGAGCTTGGTTGTAGTCCCCAATATTCACCTTTGGAAGTAGTGAAGTGGCCAGGGCCTTAAACTCTTTAGTGCCAGCCGTAGAGTTGATGGGTGTATCTATGCCAAAATATCGAGCCAAAACTCGATACACGTTGCCATCAACCACCGCCACAGCTTCCTCATAACAAATGGACGCTATTGCACTAGCGGTGTAATCGCCAACGCCTTTAAGTTGTAAGAGGCCGTTGTAATTTTTAGGGAATTTTCCATTAAAATTTGTAACGATATGCTGTGCAGTGCCATGAAGATTTCGAGCCCGAGAATAGTACCCAAGCCCTTGCCAAAGTTTTAAAACATCATCTTCACGAGCGTTGGCCAAATCAAATACTGTGGGGTATTTTTTTGTGAAAGCCACATAGTAGGGTAGGCCTTGTTTGATTTGTGTTTGTTGCAAAATGATTTCCGAGAGCCAAATCTTGTAAGGATCTTTTGTTAGGCGCCATGGTAACGTTCTTTTGTGGAGGGCATACCATTGGATTAAAGTTGAAATAAAGTTCATTTTTTTGCGCAATTGGAGCAAAAATAAACTATTCCTTGGTTAAATTTTAATTCTGAAGGTTTGAATTATTGATTTTAAAATACATATATTTGCATCCCCTCAAATTTCATTAACTTAAAAACATTATTAATGACAAAAGCACAAATTGTAGCAAAAATTTCCAACGATTTAGGCCTTGAAAAGTCCGAAGTTTTGGCCACTGTGGAGTCTTTTATGAATGAAATAAAGGAATCTTTAGAGTCTGGAAATAACGTTTACCTGCGCGGTTTTGGTAGTTTCGTCATAAAAACACGAGCTGAAAAAATTGGTAGAAATATTTTAAAAAATACTTCAATAAAAATACCAGCGCACAACATTCCTTCGTTCAAACCATCTAAAGTTTTTGCTGAAGGTGTAAAAAACAAGGTTAAAGTAAAATAATTAATTTAAATAAATTTAGGTTATATGCCCAGTGGTAAAAAACGTAAAAGACACAAGGTAGCGACGCACAAGCGCAAAAAAAGACGTCGAGCCAATCGACACAAAAAAAAGTAAACTGAGAAAGTAGCCTTGGCTACTTTTTCGGTTTTATGTTGTTGACGTTCATTGACATCAAATTCTATAATTTTTAATCTTACCTTATTGAAAATCAAGAATTTACCGGTAAAATCCTGTGAAATTTACAGGGCTGTACACGCTGTTGTACACCCCTTCAAAATACACCACCAAGCTCGGCTTTGTGGTTCATAGAACAAATTTTTAATCCATCTGATCAACGTTGTTGTTCAGACCAAAATTAATATTATGACTAAAGAATTAATCATTCGATCCAGTTCAGACAATGTTGATTTTGCCTTACTCAAAGATGGAAAACTAATTGAATATCAAAAAGACAAGGACAATAATAAATTTTCTGTTGGTGATGTGTTTATAGCCAAAGTTAGAAAATCTATTCCTGGGCTAAATGCTGCTTTTGTCAATGTAGGTTATCAAAAAGATGCCTTTTTGCATTATCACGATTTAGGTCCAAAATTGCCTTCCTTAATGAAATTCATGAAACGTGTAAGCACAGGTAAACAAAACGATTTTTCGTTGAAAGATTTTCCTTTCGAAAAAGACATTCACAAAGACGGAAAAATTGATCAAGTTATTAAACCAAACCAAACTCTATTGGTTCAGATCGTCAAAGAACCGATCTCAACAAAAGGACCACGAATTAGTTCAGAGCTTTCGTTTGCTGGGCGGTATTTGGTTTTGGTCCCTTTTTCAGATCGAATCTCAATTTCTCAAAAAATTGAAAGTCGTGCAGAAAAAGAACGGCTCAAACGACTCGTTAGAAGCATTGCGCCAAAAGGATTTGGTGTTATCATTAGAACAGTTGCTCAAGGTCAAAAAGTTGCTGAATTAGATAGAGATTTGCAGAATCTTTACAAAAAATGGGAAACCGTATGCAAAAATATCCCCAAAGCGCATACTCCCAGTAAAGTATATGGTGAAATGAACAAAGCAGCCTCCATTTTGAGAGACATTTTTAACGACAGTTTTACCAAAATTAATGTAGATGATGACGCACTTTGTGACAAAATAAAAGACTATATTTTTGAAATAGCACCACACAAAGAGTCTATCGTTAAACATTACAATTCCAAAACCCCAATATTTGAAAAATTCGGAATTGAACGCCAAATTAAAATGGCTTTCGGGAAAACTGTTCGAATGCCAAAAGGCGCCTATTTAATTATAGAACACACCGAAGCACTCCATGTGGTTGATGTCAATAGTGGCAATCGAACAAGTAAAGAAAAAAATCAAGAAGATACCGCCATAGAAGTGAATCTTATTGCAGCCACAGAGTTGGCACGTCAGTTTAGACTTCGTGACATGGGTGGTATTATTGTTATTGATTTCATCGATATGAATAGCGCCGAAAATCGAAAAAAACTTTACAATCATCTTAGAAACGAAATGAAAGACGACCGCGCCAAACATAAAATCTTACCCCCAAGCAAGTTTGGCCTTATCCAAATCACACGTCAGCGGGTCCGTCCAGAAATGAATATTAAAACAAAAGAAGCCAATCCAAATGGTCCAGAAGGGTCTGAGGTTGAAGCACCTATTGTTTTAATAGATAAGATGAATCATCAATTAAATCAAATTATTAAAAAAGGCAACAAAACGGTGACTTTAAACACACATCCTTTTATTGCCGCCTTTCTGACAAAAGGGTTCCCATCAATTCGGTTGAAATGGTTTTTTCAACATAAAATATGGGTAAAAATTATGCCAAGAGACGCTTACACATACCTCGAGTACCGTTTTAAAAACGGCCAAGGCAAAACCATTAAATTGTAAATAAAAAAACCTCGTGCATAGCGCATGAGGTTTTTTTTTGGTCTAATGAAATCTAAATAATTGTGGATTGCCCCAAGTAAATATTCGAAAAATTTAGGTTGGAATCCTCAGGATTATTGATGAAATCTTCAATAAAATCTCCAACTTTACTTGTGGTTACATTATCGTATTTTTGATTCAAATCGGGGGTTGTGATTTGTAGTTCCAAGGATTTATCGACAGCTTGACGTATTCTGTTGGCTTCTTCAAACAATTCAAAATGATCCAGCAGCATCGCCGCCGAAAGGATTGATGCTACGGGGTTGGCAATACCTTGGCCTTTGGCTTGGGGGTAAGACCCATGGATGGGTTCGAAAAGAGCGTATTTTTCTCCAATGGATGCCGAGGCGAGCAACCCAATGGAGCCGCCAATGACACTTGCTTCGTCGCTGATAATGTCGCCAAAAAGATTTTCCGTCAGGATGACGTCAAATTGATTGGGGTTTAAAATCATTTGCATCGCTGCATTGTCCACAAACAAGAATTCTAAGGTTACATCTTCGTAAGATTTACCTACCTCAGTGACCACTTTTCGCCAAAGTCTTGAGCTTTCCAGTACGTTTGCTTTATCAACTAAAGTTACTTTGTTTTGTCGCGCTTGTGCTGCTTTAAAGGCCAAATGTGCGATGCGTTCGATTTCGTGTCGGGAGTAGGTGCAAAGGTCGGAGGCCGTATTGCCATCGTCACTTAATGTTTTTTTTCCGAAATATAAACCGCCGGTCAATTCTCTATAAATACTTATATCCGTTCCTTTGATAATTTTTTTCCGTAGTGGAGATTTATCCAACAGTGTTTTGTAGGCCTTAACGGGTCTTATATTTGCGAACAACCCCAGCTCTTTTCGCAGTTTTAATAAGCCTTGTTCTGGTCGGATTTTGGCAGTGGGGTCGTTGTCGTACTTCGGGTCTCCAATGGCCCCAAAAAGAACAGCGTGGCTTGATTTGCAAAGTTCCAAAGTCTTTTCTGGCAATGGATTGTTTTGTTTGTCAATGGCTATGGCGCCCACATCGGCGTAGGTAAACCTGAATTTATGATCAAAATTCATAGCAATAGCTTTCAGTACTTTAATGGCTTCTTCAGTAACTTCAGGGCCGATACCGTCTCCTGGTAAAACTGCAATTTCTAGGGTCATATTAGTTGGTTTTTTGAAGTTCAAAGGCTTCAATTTGTGTCGTTTTACTTATCAAATAATCAATGTCGTCGTAGCCATTAATCAAGCATGTTTTTTTGTAGGGGTCAATCTCGAAATGGGTCTTTAATTTTGTATTTAAAACGGTGAGTTGTTGTTTCTCAAGGTCAATTTCTAATATTGTTTCCGGATTACTTTCAATGGCATCAAACAGTTCGCTCAGAACGTTTTTGGAGACTTGAATCGGGAGTAAGCCGTTATTGAGGGCATTGCCCTTAAAAATATCTGCAAAAAAGCTGGATATTATAACTTTAAACCCGTATCCAACGAGCGCCCATGCGGCATGTTCTCTGCTAGAGCCACAGCCAAAATTATCGCCAGCAACAAGAATTTCACCACTGAAACTGGGGTTGTTCAATATAAAATTTGGGTTGGCGGAGCCGTCTTCCTTGAAACGCCAGTCTCTAAAAACATTGTCGCCAAATCCCTTTTTATCGGTGGCCTTAAGAAATCGAGCTGGAATAATTTGATCGGTGTCAATATTTTCCACATTCAGTGGGATTGCGCTGGATTTTAAGGTTGAAAATTTTTCCATCAGTTGAGTTGTTTTCGAATGTCAATAATTTTGCCTTCGATGGCTGTAGCTGCTGCTACAAGTGGACTGGCCAAAATTGTTCGTGACCCTGGGCCTTGCCGTCCTTCAAAATTTCGATTTGATGTCGAAACACAATATTCGCCATTGGGGATTTTGTCTTCATTCATGGCCAAACAAGCCGAGCAACCGGGTTGTCTCAATTCAAATCCAGCATCTTCAAAAATTTGCTGTAATCCTTCGTCTTGAATTTGAGCTTCTACTTGTCGGCTGCCTGGGACCAACCATGCCGTTACGTTTTGGGCCTTTTGTTTCCCTTTTATAAATTCGGCTGCTACTCTAAAATCTTCTATTCTGGAATTGGTACAACTTCCAATAAAAACATAATTAATGGGTTTGCCGATTAATGATTCACCCGCTTCAAAATTCATGTAATCCAATGATTTTTTATCGGAAGAGGTAGTTTCAATGGGGATTGTTTCAGAAATTTTGATTCCCATCCCAGGATTTGTACCATAGGTAACCATGGGTTCAATATCTTCAGCATCAAAGCGGTATTCCTTATCGAAAGTTGCTCCAGAGTCGGTTGGCAATGTTTTCCAATACGACACTTTATTTTCAAATGCTTTTCCTTTTGGAGCAAATTCTCGCCCCTGTAAATAATCAAAAGTTGTTTGATCTGGAGCAATCATGCCGCCCCTAGCACCCATTTCTATGCTCATGTTACAAACTGTCATTCGGCCTTCCATACTCATAGTTTCAAAAACCTCACCAGCATATTCACAAAAATATCCGGTGCCGGAATTCGTTCCAAGTTTTGAAATAATATACAAGATAACATCCTTGGGTAAAACCCCTTTTTTTAACTGGCCATCGACGGTCACTCGCAAGCTTTTGGGTTTTTTGAGCAATAAGCACTGACTGGCAAATACTTGTGCCACTTGACTGGTTCCGATACCGAATGCAATGGCACCAAACGCCCCATGAGTCGAGGTGTGACTGTCTCCACAAACCATAGTCATCCCCGGTTGGGTAATGCCCAACTCAGGAGCCATAACATGAACAATCCCGTTATACTGATGCCCAAGTTGATAGAGTGTAATGTTGTTTTCAGCGCAGTTTTTTGAGAGTTGTTCCAATTGATTTCTGGACAACTCATCTTTGATTGGCAAATGCTGATTTACAGTTGGAGTGTTATGATCTGCCGTAGCCACAATTTGTTGTGGTCTAAAAATAGGAATTTGGCGTTGTTTCAATTCATTAAAGGCCTGAGGACTGGTAACTTCGTGGATGAGGTGCTTGTCGATGTATAGAATTTGAGGGCCATTGGTTATCGTTTCAACCACATGGGCATCCCACACTTTATCAAATAGCGTTTTCTTCATTTTTTGATTAATGGAGTTCGTTGTAAATTGGACTGGATTCCATGATTTTATGGATGTCACTATCGTTGATTTCTTTTTTTAAATCGGCAAATTTTAAAAAATCTTTATACACAACATCCAGTTGAAGTTTAGTAAGTTCGTACCCTATATTTTTGGCTCGGTATGCTAGGGCAGCACGCCCAGATCTTGCTGTAAGTACAATTGCGGATTCAGTTACGCCAACATCTTTAGGATCTATAATTTCGTATGTTTCTCTATTTTTTATAACCCCATCCTGATGTATTCCAGAGCTGTGTGCAAAGGCATTGGCTCCTATAATTGCTTTGTTGGGCTGTGGGTGCATGCCCGTTTGTTCTGCCACCAACTGGCTGATGCCGTAAAGCATGGCTGTATTGATGTTGGTGTCTAATCCCAAATAAGGGTGTTGTTTCATAACCATCACGACCTCTTCAAGCGCTGTGTTTCCGGCGCGTTCGCCAATGCCGTTAATTGTACACTCAATTTGACGTGCACCATTAATTACCCCCTCAATAGAATTGGCAGTTGCCAGACCCAAGTCGTTGTGGCAATGGCAAGACAAAGTGGCCTTATCTATGCCTTTGACGTTTTCTTTTAAATACTTAATTTTTGCCCCATACTCGTGAGGTAGGCAATACCCCGTGGTGTCGGGAATATTGAGAACTGTTGCGCCTGCTTTTATTACCGCTTCGCAAACTCTGGCTAAATAGTCGTTGTCAGTTCGGCCAGCGTCTTCCGCATAAAACTCCACATCCTCCACAAACGTTTTGGCATAACTTACAGCCGCAACGGCTCGTTCTATGATGGCGTCTCTATTGGATTTAAATTTATACTGGATGTGAGAATCTGAGGTGCCAATACCGGTATGAATCCTGGGTCTTTTGGCATATTTCAGGGCTTGTGCTGCAACTTTAATATCATTTTCTACCGAACGTGTAAGCCCGCAAACCGTTGCGTGTTTTACAATTTTAGAAACGGCTTCAACTGAAGCAAAATCGCCAGGACTTGAAACTGGAAATCCGGCCTCAATTACATCAACCCCCAACAAGTCCAATTGTTCGGCAATGACAATTTTTTGGTTCGTATTGAGTTTACAGCCAGGGACTTGCTCGCCGTCGCGAAGTGTGGTATCAAAAATTTGTACTTTGGAGTTGGACATGGCAATTACCGCATGAAATATTTCTCACGAATTTAATTTATTTTTTAGAGTTATTCCTAAAATATTTCTATAATTTTACGACGTTTATGCGCTATGATTTTTGTCTAAAATGCTGTAAATCAGTTTTTTAGCAATGATATTTAATTATGATTAAAACACAAAAAGATCACTTATTTGTATTGGTTAAATCACTCACGAAGTCTGAAAAGCGCCAGTTTAAACTTTATGTGGGCCGATTGGGCGTTAATGAAGACTCCAAATTCTTCATGTTATTCAGGCAATTGGACAAACTCAAAGTCTATGACGAGAGCGCTATTTTAGCTTCTGGGTTTGTGAAAAAACAACAACTCTCCAACCTCAAGGCTCATCTTTACAAACAAATTTTAATTAGTCTTCGGCTTAATCCATCGCATCAAAATGTACGAATTCAACTCCGTGAACAGCTGGATTTTGCAACCATATTATATCACAAGGGGCTCTATAGGCAAAGTCTAAAAATTTTAGATAAAGCCAAAAGTCAAGCCATTTCTAGTCAAGAGAAAAATATCGCTTATGAAATCGTTGAGCTTGAAAAAGTGATTGAATCTCAATACATCACTAGAAGTTTGAATAACAGAGCAGATGAATTGACTGTTCAGGCCAAAACGTTAAGCCAGCAAAATGTTATTGCAAGCAAGTTGTCCAATTTGTCGTTGCAACTTTATGGATTGTTTTTAAAAACAGGGTATGTTAAAAATGATGCTGAGTATCAAAAAGTTACCGATTATTTTCATAAACGTTTGCCGCAATATGAGCTCAAAGATTTGGGATTTCGCGAAAAACTTTGGCTCTATAAATCCTACCTGTGGTATAGTTTTCTGATTCAAGATTTTAAGTCTTGTTATAAATACTCCAAACAATGGGTCGATTTGTTTTACGACCATCCTGCCATGATGCGCTTGAATCCCGTGTTTTTTCTGCGGGGGTATCAGTATCTATTGGAAGCCCTATTTTTTGTAAAACACCATAGAAAGTTTAAAATCGCGTTGCGGGATTTTGAGCTTGTAGTCAATGAACCTTGGTTTTCCAAAGACCACAACACCAACAGTCTTTCCTTTCTGTATCTCTACACCAATAAATTTAATTTGCATTTTATGGAAGGCAGTTTTAAAAAAGGACTTATTTTGGTTAATGAGGTTTTGGAAGGGTTAAAAATCCATTCAGATAAAATTGACGAGCACCATGTGATGCTGTTTTATTACAAAATAGCGTGCTTGTATTTTGGAATGGATGACTACAATAACACCATCAAGTACCTCTCTAAAATTATTAACAATAAATCACTGCAAATGCGAGAAGATTTATTGTGTTTTTCAAGGATATTGAATTTGGTGGCGCACTACGAAGCAGGATTGGATTATCATTTGGATCGCCTGATAAAAAGCACTTACAAATACCTGATTAAAATGGAAGATTTGTATGCCGTACAAAAAGAAATGGTGGCCTTCCTAAAAGGGTTGGGCGATATTTATCCGCACCAGCTTAAATCTGCTTTTAAGCAATTGTACCAAACTTTGCAGACCTATGTCAATCACCCGTACGAGGGACGCGCGTTTCTATACCTTGATATTATTTCGTGGCTCGAAAGTAAAATAGAAAATAAATCTATAGAACATATAATAAAAGAAAAATTTACTAAAAACATAAAATAATTTTAATTTTTTAGAAAAATATTTGGTATTGTAAATTTATTATTTGAATATTTGTACTCATAAAGTTCAAAAACTTATTGGAATGTTATCAAGAAAGGTGGAGGGACTAGACCCGTTGAAGCCTTGGCAACCCTCTAAATTTTATATCGGAGTAGGTGCTAAATTCTACTTTTTTTGTAAAAAGATAGATAACACGATACACCCCCTGCGGTGTTTCAAATTTCTTTTTAACATTTTTCTCTAAGATTCGCACAATTGTGGCGTCTTTGACTTTTGGTTTAATAATGTATTAACTCAAAAAAACAGAAAAATGAGTACACAACAATTTTCAACCCATGCACTACACGCGGGACACGACGTTTCCCAAAACGCCGGCACAAGAGCGGTGCCAATTTACCAATCCACGGCCTATGTTTTTAAGGATTCAGACCATGCAGCAAACCTCTTTGCTTTGGCTGAACCAGGAAGCATTTACACCCGAATTAACAACCCCACAAACGACATCTTGGAACAGCGACTGGCGGCACTTGAAGGTGGTATCGCAGCGGTCGTGACGGCCTCCGGTACCTCAGCCATTGCAACCACCTTACTTACATTACTAAAAGCTGGCGATCATATCGTTGCCTCAAGCAGTTTGTACGGAGGAACCTACAATTTGCTAAGTGTAACTTTACCCAGACACGGCATCACAACAACCTTTGTTGATCCCTCTGATGCAGATAATTTCAAAGCTGCTGCGCAAGAAAATACGAGAGCATTTTTTATTGAATCTTTAGGAAATCCCAAACTGGATGTTTTGGATATCGAGGCCATTTCAAAACAAGCAAAAGCATATAAAGTTCCGCTTATTGTTGATAATACAGTAGCGACGCCTTACCTTTTAAATCCCATAAAATATGGGGCAAATATTGTCATTCATTCGCTAACAAAATATATCAATGGGAATGGAACCGTTCTTGGCGGTGCCATCATAGATGCGGGGACTTTTGACTGGGCCAATGGCAAATTTCCTGAATTTACAGAACCATCGCCGGGCTACCACGGATTGGTTTACAGCGAGGTCCTCGAAGCCGCAGCATTCATTGCAAAAATTAGAATTGAAGGATTGAGAGATTATGGAGCCGCTTTAAGCCCATTTAATGCCTTTCAAATTATACAGGGTCTCGAAACTCTTGAAGTTCGAATCCAAAAACACAGCGAAAATGCACTTGCGTTGGCTCTATGGCTTCAAGAACAAAATCAAGTCACGTGGGTCAATTACCCGGGATTGGAAACAAGTGCCTACAAATCTTTAGCCAACCGTTATTTGCCCAAGGGTCAAAGCGGATTGATCACTTTTGGTGTGCAAGGTGGTTACGAGGCTGCCAAAACGATTGCCAATACCACCACACTGTTTTCTTTGGTAGCAAACTTTGGAGATACGAAATCGCTCATCATTCACCCCGCAAGTACAACCCATCAGCAACTTAGCGATGAGGCGCAAAAGACTACGGGAGTAACCAAAGATTTGATTCGTCTTTCTGTTGGACTCGAAAACATAGAGGATCTTAAAGAAGATTTAGAAAAAGCTTTTAAAGCAGTCCAAGCTCAAGTTGAAGTTCAATAAAAAAATAACAAAATGAGCGATCTTATTTTTTCAGTTAAAGGCCAAAGCAAATCGGCAACAAAATTTACCGCCCAAGCGCGACAATTTAGTTTAACCATTGATGAACCGGAGGCCTTAGGAGGTAGGGATGAAAGTGCAAACCCTGTAGAATATATTCTGGCAGGTCTTGCAGGATGTCTCAACGTGGTTGGCCATCTTGTGGCCAAAGAACTCGATTTGGAGTTAAAACATTTGGATATTGAAGTTTCCGGAAATATTAATCCCAATAGATTTTTAGGATTATCCGAACAGGAACGTGCAGGATTCAAATCCATAACCGTTATCCTAAAACCGGATGTTGCATCGGCAAACGAATCTGCTCTCGACCAATGGCTAAAGATTGTTCAGGATCGATGCCCTGTAAAAGATAATCTATTGAACCAAACCCCCTTGAATTTAACTTTAGACCAACCTATTTATACACAATAACCATTGTTTTGAACCAACTTCAATACATCTCAATCCCAAAGTACACCACAATTTCTGGTAAGACACTGCCCATACCCTTGTCTTACCAGTTGTTTGGTTGTCCATTGTACAGTGCTCCCGTGATTTTGGTTAATCATGCGCTTACCGGAAATTCAAATGTGGCTGGGCCACAGGGTTGGTGGCAGTCCTTAATTGGCCCTGAAAAAGCCATTGATACCAATCGTTTTACGGTTTTGGCGTTTAACATTCCAGGAAACGGCTACGACGGTAATCCAAATCATTTGATTCACGATTATAAAGAATTTGTGGCCAGAGATATCGCAAGGATATTTCTTACAGGATTAGATCAATTGAACATCCCCCAGTTGTTTGCCGCTATTGGCGGTTCATTGGGGGGCGGTATCGCTTGGGAAATGGCCGTATTGAGACCAACCCTCATTCGTCATTTAATTCCAATTGCAAGTGACTGGAAATCAACAGATTGGATAATTGCTAATTGCTTAATTCAAGAGCAATTTTTAGTGAATTCCAAACAACCCATTCACGATGCGCGTTTGCATGCCATGTTGTGCTACCGAACTCCAGAGTCGCTTAAACGACGTTTTGAGCGTTCAAAAACATCCGATTTACAATACTTCAATGTCGAATCTTGGTTGTTGCATCACGGCAAGAAACTCCAAAAGCGATTTCAACTTTCGGCCTACAAGTTGATGAATCAACTTTTAAAAACCATTGATATCACACAGGGCAGGGGGTCGGTAGTTGAAATATTAAACACCATTGAATCTCAAATCCATATCATTGGAATTGAATCGGATTTATTTTTTATTTCAGATGAAAACAGAGAAACCCTTAAATTACTTCAGCCCAAACTCTCTCAGGTCTCCTACCACGAAATATCATCCATTCACGGTCACGACGCTTTTTTGATGGAATACGAACAGTTGAATACCATGGTGTCTTCTATTTTTCAGAACCGATGGTCGAAAGCAGTTTAATAGATTGAATAGAATTTGCGACATCCAAAGTTGTAGTTTTTATAGAATTACACTGAAGCGTTTGGTTTTATATGCTTAATTTTGCAAAAACATTTTGCATTTGAAAATCATTGAGCGCATCAAAGAACCCATCAATTATGAGATGGAACTTTTTGAAAAAAAGTTTCGTCTATCGATGTCGAGCAAAGTGGCGCTTCTAAACAGAATCACCCACTACATCGTCAATCGAAAAGGGAAACAGATGCGCCCTATGTTTGTGTTTCTTTCGTCCAAAATGATTTCCAACGGTACTGTGAGCGACCGGACCTACCGCGGGGCTTCCGTCATTGAGTTGATTCATACCGCTACATTGGTTCACGACGATGTGGTGGATGACAGCAACCACAGGCGCGGTTTTTTTTCCATCAATGCCTTGTGGAAAAATAAAATTGCCGTTTTAGTAGGCGATTTTTTATTGTCTAAAGGCCTTTTGGTGTGCATCGATAATAATGATTTTGATCTTTTAAAAATCATTTCCGTAGCGGTACGAGAAATGAGTGAAGGTGAGCTGCTTCAAATTGAAAAAGCACGACAGTTGGACATCACCGAGGCGGTGTATTACGATATTATTCGTCAAAAAACAGCATCGCTCATTGCGGCCTGTTGCAGCTTGGGAGCGGCATCCGTAAAACCCAATTCAGAGGATGTCGAAATCATGCGAAAATTTGGGGAGCTGATTGGAATGGCATTTCAAATCAAAGATGACTTGTTCGACTACGGAACTGAAAAAATAGGAAAACCTACAGGCATCGATATCAAGGAAAAAAAGATGACTCTACCCCTTATATATGCTCTAAATAATTGTACAAAAAAAGAACGCGACTGGGTTATCAATTCCATAAAAAATCACAACAAAGATCCAAAACGTGTGAAAGCTGTCATTGCTTTGGTCAAGCAACAAGGCGGGTTGGATTATGCTGTAACAAAAATGAAAGAATTTCAAAAGGAAGCCCTATCCCTCATTTCTCATTATCCGTCGTCGGACTTTAAGCAGGCCTTAGTTTTGATGGTCAATTACGTTATCGACCGCGATAAATAGAATTTCAAGGTTTAGTTTGAATAAATTTATTTTTAGTTTTTCATATTTTATATCTTTACAATCCTTCGGGACGATAGTTTAAGTTAAATCGAACAACACATTAAAATTTGATATCAAGGTCAACTATAGATCAGGTTTTTGATATGGCTCGCGTTGAAGAAGTCATTGGGGACTTCGTTCAGCTGAAAAAAGCGGGAAGCAATTTCAAAGGACTCAGCCCTTTTAGCGAGGAGCGAACGCCCAGTTTTATGGTATCGCCAGTGAAGCAAATATGGAAAGACTTTTCCACAGGGAAAGGTGGAACTGTGGTCTCTTTTTTGATGGAACACGAACACTTTACCTATCCCGAAGCCATTCGGTATTTGGCCAAAAAGTATAATATTGAGGTTGAAGAAACGGTTCAATCCGATGCTCAAAAAGAAGCTGCCGGCGAACGAGAAAGCATGTACCTAGTGGCCGAATTTGCAAATACGTATTTTCAAAACACCCTTCACAAAACCGAATCCGGGAAAGCCATTGGCCTTAGCTATTTTAAGGAACGTGGTTTCTCTGATGAGACCATCAAAAAATTTCAATTGGGGTATTCTACAGATGAGTGGAGTGGTTTTACAGATGAAGCTTTAAAGAATGGATATCAACTGAAATATCTTGAACGCACAGGGTTGACTGTTGTTAAAGAAACGAAACAATTTGACCGTTTTAAAGGTCGAGTCATCTTCCCGATTCATAGCATGTCTGGGCGAGTATTGGGGTTTGGAGGCCGAATTTTGGCCAATAACGAGAAAGCTGCAAAATATCTAAACTCGCCAGAAAGTGATATTTACCACAAAAGCAAGGTCCTTTATGGAATATATTACGCAAAACAGACCATTGCCAAAGAAGACAATTGTTATTTGGTGGAGGGCTATACTGATGTGATTCAATTCCATCAAACGGGAATAAAAAATGTCGTGTCCTCATCTGGAACAGCACTTACTCCAGAGCAAATTCGGTTAATAAATCGTTTAACCAAGACTATTACAGTTCTTTTTGACGGCGATGCCGCAGGAATTCGTGCGGCCCTACGTGGTATTGATTTGATATTGGAACAAGGCATGAATGTCAAAGTCTGTACCTTCCCACAAGGCGAAGACCCCGATAGTTTTGCCAAGCAAAATACTAAGGAAGAACTGCAGCACTACTTAAATGACAATGCCAAAGATTTTATTGCCTACAAGGCCTCTCTTCTAATGCAAGAGGCCAAAAACGACCCCATTGCAAAAGCCAATTTGATACGAGATATGGTAACAAGTATTTCAAAAATTTCGGATCAAATTAAACAAGAAATCTATGTTCGAGAATGCTCAAAAATCATGGATATTAGTGAAGAGGTCTTATTCAGTACCTTGGCTCAAATCTTGAAAAAAGAAAACGCCGATTTTCGAAAAACACAACAAAAAGAACAAAAAGCATTTGAAGTTATCAAAGCTGCTGCCCCTGCCAAAAAAGTGGATGTTCAGTTCGAATTGGAACAAAAAATTATTGAAATTTTACTTCTCTATGGAAATCATCAAGAGGATTTTGAAGATTTAATTTACAAAGAAAACGATGCAGGAGAGCTGGTTTTGGAGCCGGTAATACAACAGGCCCGAGTTTTTGAAAAAATATATTTGGATTTACAGGACGACGAAATGCAGTTTGGCAACGAAAATTTTAAATCCATTTATTATTTACTCATCGATTTTTTAAATCAAAATGATGAATTTTCAATAGAAAATTTCATTCAAAACATCGATCCTCCCCTGGCCTCTGCCGTAACTTCCATTGTGATGAATGAGGAGCGCTACAGTCTTCACAATTGGGAAAAAAACAACATCTACCCCAAGCCGAAGGGGCAGAATGTGGCCCAATTGGTCAGTGAAACCATTTTAAGTTTACGTTGTTTTCTCATCGATCAAAAGGTTAACGAATTTAAGCAAACCACCCAAAACACCACTGAGGATCACTCTGGGGTGCTGGAGGATGTTCTAAATTATTCCAACCTAAAAATGTTGCTTTCCAGAAAACTCAACAGGGTGTTGTAGCCGCTATTTTTTTTGGCGCCCCAAATCGATAAGTGCAATTAGATTATTCACTTGCAGTTTAGTCATTAATCGGGATTTGTAGGTGCTTACGGTTTTGGGGTTGATTTCTAAATGTTGAGCGATTTCGTGGTTTTTTTTTCCAGAACAGATCAAATTTAAGACTTCTATCTCGCGGGTGGAGAGTTTACTGTAAAGGTTGGAGTTGTCTTGAGTTTTATCGAATGTGAGTTTTTGAGCCATAGCACTACTGACGTAAATCCCGCCTTTATAAACTTTTAAAATGGCTCTTTTGATTGTGCTGGTTGTGGCCGTTTTGGACAAATACCCTGAAGCTCCAGCTTGAATACCGCTGGCGGCATACACTTGCTCTGGTTGGTCGCTAAAAATCAGTACTCGAACGGCATTGAAATTTTTTTTGACGGTCCTTAGAATCGTGATCCCATTGACATCAGATAAATCTAAAGACATTAAAATCACATCAATACTCCCCTTCTTTAAAGCATCTAAAATTTGCTTTTGCGTTCCAACGGTTTTGACAATTTTGATGTCCGATGAGGATTCAAATAACATTCGAATTCCGTAACCAACAATAGGTTGGTTGTCTGCCACAAGCACCCGAATCATACTTTCGATTTAAGATTTTCGGGGATAAAACACACCGGTATGGGGTTCATTTTATGAGCATTTGCAGAGTTAAATGTTCTGAAAATTTCAAAAACTTCACGTTCTCTCCCAGAAAAATCAGCTGCTGTTTTGCCTTGGTCTTTCATTTGCATCGCCCATTCAAGTTCGGGATAAGATGCTCCAATTTGATCTTCATCACTTCGGGCATCTCCGAAAAGGCCATCACTTGGTGCGGCATCCAGGATGCTTTGAGGCACTTTTAGGGCCTCTCCAAGTTGGTAAACTTCCGATTTTAGCAAATCGGCAATTGGGCTCAAATCCACTCCTCCATCGCCATATTTGGTGTAGAATCCTACCCCAAAATCTTCAACTTTATTCCCGGTTCCTGCCACCAAGTATCCGTGCAGCCCCGCATGGTAATACAGCGTGGTCATTCTCAGGCGTGCTCGGGTGTTGGCAAGTGCCATATCAATTCTGTCCTGAGTCCCGTCGTTCGAAACTTGACTTCGAAGAGCTTCAAAAACTGGAGTTAAATCTACCCGAGACGTTTGAACATTGTTGTAGTTTTTTGTTAAAAATGCCAACTGTTCTTGAGCGCGGGTAACATGGCTTGGTGCTTGGTGAATGGGCATTTCTAAACAGAGAACCTTGAGGCCTGTTTTGGCACAAAGCGTTGAGGTTACAGCGGAATCAATACCACCTGAAACTCCAACAATGAATCCTTTGATTTTGGCTTTTTCGGCGTAGGACTTTAACCAGTTGGTGATGTGATTTATAACAGCTAAAGATTGCATTGAAACAAGAATTAATTGTCAAAAATAACTCTTTTCTATTGTACTTTGAAACCAATTTGTGTTAAAGTGAAAAATTTTAAAATTACCTTAACATTTTTGATTCGATTTATTTTCATCTTATATTTAACATTTTCAGAGTAATGTTAAACAAAGTAGAAATTAACACATTGAAATCGTCGTATTTTATAGCCCAAAAAGCTTATTTTTTGGTTGTCTTTTTTTTGACTACAACTGTTGGTGTGGCTCAGTTGAGTCGTACACATTACATCCCACCCATAACAGCTGCACCTAATGGAAATGCCACTCCTCAGAATCAATACCTGCATGTTTCGACACCCACACAAACTCCAGTCAATGTTGCGGTTAATCAACTTGGTGCAGGTGTTGTTAATTATTCCGTATCTAACGATACTCCATTGGAAATCGCTATTGGAACTGGCGAAAATTCCCCCTTTATTGTAAGTTCTTCAAATACAGGAAGCAAGATTTCAAACAAGGGCTATATTATACAATCTGAAAAACCGGTTTATGTTTCTGTTCGTCTGACGGCAGGAAGTCAAAATCAAGCCGGGTCCTTGGTTTCAAAAGGGTTGGCAGGCATTGGTTCAACGTTTCGAGTTGGAACGTTTACAAATTTAAAAGACTTCTCTTCTGCAAATCAGGATTACATCAATTTTGTATCAGTAATGGCCACCGAAAACAACACTCAATTGGATATTTCGGATCTTCCACCTGATGTGGTTATAGAAAACAACACCCCACTTTCTGTTGTGTTGGATGCTGGGGAATCTTACATTATTGCTTTAAATCCTGCAGAAACCCCTTCCAACAGAGATGGACTTATAGGGGCATTGGTGTCGTCCAACAAACCTGTAGCTGTCAATTGTGGGTCCTTTAATGGAAGCAATTCTAATGGCGGTGGACGCGATGCTGGAATTGATCAAATTGCACCTTTGGAAACCATTGCCATTGAAGGACAGGAGCATAGCGAATATATTTTTGTCAGAGCTAACGGTTTCGACGGTATTGAACGTCCTCTAATTGTAGCGCATTACGATAACACCGAAGTTTGGGTAGATGGCGATTCTGGGTCTGCTTTTGGAGGGTTGCAAGCGGTTTTGAATGCTGGTGATTACATCAGTTTGAATGGGGGTTTTTTCAGTACACAATCAGCCTCTGGCTCTAATCCTGGCGGAAATTTATATGTATGGACCTCCAAAACAACGTTTGCATATCAAGGCATCGGTGGAACAAGTAATGAAGCCAATCAAGAATTATTTTTTGTGCCTCCGCTCAATTGTGAAACTCCCAGAACGATTGATAACATTCCGCTCATTCAATCCTCTGGTTCAGGAGGGGCAACGTTCAATGGCGGTGTAACTATCGTTGCAGAAACGGGAGCAACGGTCAATGTAAATGGCACACCAACTACGGCTACACCACAGACTGTTTATGGGAACTCCAACTATGTCACCTACCTTGTTAACGGACTTTCGGGAAATGTTAGTGTAACTTCAGACGGTCAAATATACGTATCCTATTATGGTGCCAACGGTGCAGCTGCATTGGGCGGATTTTACTCAGGATTTATTTTTAAACCTGAAATAATTTCCAATGCGGTTGATATTACTGTGAATGAACTCTGCATCCCATTTATTGAATTAAGTTTATCGACCGAAGAGTCTTTCGATGCCTATCAGTGGTTCTACAACGGAACTGCAATTCCTGGAGCAACCCAAGAAACATTTACACCACAATCGCCTGGCTTTTATCAATTGGAAGGTATAATTTTGGACTGTTCCACGGTACTTTCAGACAATATCCCTGTGAGTGGCTGTGTTGGTGACTATGACAACGATGGTATTAATAACAATTTAGATGTTGATTATGACAACGATGGTATTTTGAATACTCAAGAATCAAATTGTGAGTTTAGTTTTGATTTATCTGCAAATTCAGGTTCAAATTTTTCAGCTGCAATTACGACCAGTACAACCAATTCAAATCCACAACCTTTTCAGGGTTTATCAGATCAAACTATGATATTTAGTGCTGCAGCTGTGGCAGGTACTTTGGAAAGCTCTACCACCTACGAATTGATGTTTAATGCCCCAACCCAGTTCAGAATTGAACAAGCCACAACTGCGCCAATAATTGCCGATATGGACGATTTGGAACAGTACAGTGTTAGCGTGCCGTATGACCAAACCGTTACGGTTTATAATCCCGACAATCAACTTCTTATAGATGTGAATTACGATGGAGTTTACGACAACAACATTCAAGAATTTTCGGCCTTTGAAATACGTTTCAAATTAAATTCTGCCGCCTTACCAACGGGTAACGGAACATTCTTTTTTCAAAGTCAAGATGCTACACAATTTGCAATCAAATATTCGAACACTTCTGAATTGAATGCCAACTCGGTCGCGTTTCAATTAACGCAAACCTGCAGAACAGTCGATTCGGATGGGGATTTGGTGCCCGATAGCTTCGATTTAGATAGCGACAATGATGGAATTTATGACATCAACGAAAGTGGAAATTCAGGATTGGATTCAAATCAGGATGGACAAGTTGACGATTTAAATTCGAACGACACTAACAACGATGGTTTCCACGACGCAGCAGTAGAACCCTTAGATACAGACTCGGACCTTATTTTGGATTATCTTGATTTGGATAGCGATAATGACGGTCTTTATGATGCTTTTGAAGCTGGAATTGGTGTCAATTCGCTGGATTTAAATAATGACGGTCAAATTGATCATGGATTTACAGATGTGAATGCCAATGGGATGTCGGACGTGGCCGAAGGAATTTTGCCTCTCGACTCAGATTTGGATGGTTTTCCGGACCATATTGAACTTGATTCTGACGACGATGGGTGTTTCGATGTAGATGAGGCAGGATTTCAAGGGACTTTTGGGGTTTTAAGCGGATCAGGTACAGGAACTAACGGCTTGGTTTTGGGAGGCAACGGATATGACTATGCCATTGACACCAACGCTGATGGCCTCTTTGATTTTCAAGAATTTGTTGAAATAATAGCACTTCCAATAACCACCCCAGTTCACGTCTGTGAAACAGGGGACACCTTTCTCGAAGTCGGCTTAGAGGCAACTTCTAACAATTTCGATGACATTCAATGGGAATGGAGTTTTGATAATGGTGTCATCTGGGCCGATGTACCCGAAACTCCAACTAGTTTTGAGAATGTTGATACCACTACCTTGAACATTTTGAATGCTCCATTTAGTTTGTCCACTACTTTATTTAGAGCTAAAATGACACGAGATGATTTCACTTGTGCTTCTTTTTATTCTCAAGCCGTTGAGCTTGTTGTAGATGTATTACCTATCATAACCCCCAACGTCAGTCTATTTCAATGCGATCAAGATACCGATGGTATCACAACCTTTAATTTGAATGAGGCCAACCAACTGATATCATCAAATTTTGCCAATGAAACGTTTACTTTTTATTTTGAGAGTACAGATGCTGAACAAGGTGCAGCCAATTTTATTTCAAACCCTGTTGCGTATCAGAATTCCACAACCGACCCTACCATCAATCCAAACGAAATTTTTGTTCGCGTAGAAACATCCGACGGTTGTGCGCTGGTTTCTCAACTCAACTTGTACGTTTCAACAACACAAATTCCTTCCAATTTTTCAATTCCGCCATACGAAGAATGTTATGACGATTCAGAGGGTTCAACGACGTTCGATTTTAGCGATTCGGAGGCCATAATTTTGGGCATTTTTCCACCCACTCAACCGCTAACCATTACCTACTACGAGACACAAGCCAATGCTCTGTCCGAAACTTCTGCCATTGAAGATGCATCAAACTACCAAAATACCACTGGATTGAACCAAACCATTTGGGTTAGAATTGATTCCGATATAGACAACTCTTGTGTAGGACTTGGCGCTTACGTCAATTTGATAGTGAATCCACTACCGGAGCTAAACACACCCGTTGATCCGTATTTTTGTGTTAATGCACCAAACTCTTTAACTGTAGATTTAGCTTCAGAATTTGATGCATATATTTTAAACACACAATCTTCTTCGAACTTTACAGTAACATACTACACCACTCAAACAGATGCTGAAAATTCCATATCAGCAATCACTACAGTGACAAATTCATCCACTTCCCAGACCGTATTTTACAAGATTGTAAATAACTCGACTAATTGCAACGATATAGACCAATTTGAGATCAATTTTATTGAAATACCCAACGCCAACCCAATATCAATATTTGAGATTTGTGATACCAACAACGACGGGCTATTTCCCTTTGATACATCAGCTTTAGAGGCCCAAGTTTTAGGAACACAAACGGGGATGTCTATCGCATATTACGATGCCTTTGGAGATCCGCTTATGGACGCCAATAACAGTTTAATCACAAGCCCATTTCCAAACACCTTTTTTACCCATTCCCAAACCATAACCGCGGTTGTATTTAATGGATTTTGTGATGATGCCGAAGTCGATATTGAATTTTTGGTCAATCCAAACACGCGTTTCGTTGTGGATGATGTTGTGATCTGTGATGGCGATTCAGAATGGATTCAATTGGATCTCGAAAATCCTTCCGAAAGCTATAATTTCCAGTGGGTTTTACCAGACAATTCCATAGCAAATACCACGGAGCCAGAACTTTTGGTCAATCAAATTGGGACCTACAGCGTTTCTTCGTTCAATTCTAATGGCAGTTGTGAATTTACACAAAATTTTGACGTATTTGCTTCAGAGGGACCTACCATCAATTTGGACAATATTACTACCGTAGAGGGAACTTCAAACAATTCTATTTTGATAGATGAGGCCGCGTTAGGGAGTGCCAATTATCAGTTTAAACTCGTTGATGAAAATGGAGTTGTAATAGCGGGGTATCAGGACCAGGGCTTTTTTGGCCAACTTACGGGTGGGTTTTACACATTGTTTGTTCGAGATGAATTGCAATGCGAGGAGGTAAGCATAACGGTTCCCATACTGTATATTTTAAACTTTTTTACACCAAACAATGATGGATTCAACGATGTGTGGCAAATTAAAGGAGCGTTTGCAGGGGATTATATATTTTCTAAAATTTCAATTTTTGACCGTTACGGAAAATTACTGAAAAACATGACCATCAATCAAAATTTTTGGGACGGCACCTACAATGGTATCCAAATGCCGTCTAGCGACTACTGGTACAGCATCGAGATGCAAAAATCTGACGGAAGTGTTTTTGTGCGTCAGGGTCATTTTACGCTTCGCCGTTAATTGTTTACAACGTCAAATTTTATAACATTTACATCTTATTTGATTATTTTTGCACTAAAATTTTAAGCCATTGTTAAATCATTTGTCAAGTCAACCCAAATTAAAACTCGTAAACTTAGGGATGCTCGTAGCCCTATCTTTTGGGGTGTGGTCGTGCGGTAAAGAGACTCAATTGAAAAGAGAAATACAAGCCGTGCCTCTGCAAGTTTCAGTGGAGCGATTTGACGAAATTTTTATGAATTCTACGGCAGAAACTTTGCCAGAATTGAAGCAAACTTACCCGTTTCTTTTTCCAAAACAAACACCAGATTCTGTGTTTTTGTCCCGCACTAAAGACCCTGTGCAACAATTAATACAACGGGCTGTTGATAGTGTTTTTGGAGATTTTAACGCCACCGAAGACGACTTAATTTCTCTTTACAAACACCTCAAATATTACAACCCTGCTCTGAAAAAACCACGATTGATAACGGTCTATTCCGATGTCGATTACCGCAACAAGGTCATTGTAACGGACTCCATTGTTTTGATCAGTATTGACAATTATCTTGGAACAAATCACGAATTTTATGAGAGTTTCTACGCCTACATCAAAAAGACTCTAAAAAAGGATCAAATCGTAATGGATTTGGCCGACACCTATGCTGCGCGCTGGTTGAATCAACCCCGACGAAATACGTTTTTGGAAGAGTTAATTTATCAGGGTAAAAAATTATATTTGAAAGATTTATGGGTGCCATCGGCGGAAGATTACATCAAAATAGGTTATACGCAAGAGGAGTGGCAATGGGCGATTGACAACGAATTTTACATCTGGCAATATTTTATTGAAAATGAACTGCTTTACAGCACCAATCCAAAACTTGTATCTCGATTTATTGCACCTGCACCGTTTTCAAGATTTAATTTGGAATTGGATGGTGAATCGCCCGGATCACTAGGGCAATATATCGGTTGGAAAATTGTTAGGTCTTATGTTGAAAACAACAATATACCTCTGCTAAAATTGCTTCAAATGGATGCTCAAACCTTATTTAATAATGCTAAATTTAAACCCAAGCGCTAATGGGAACACATTCTTCAACCATAAAATTAAATGTCGAACTTGACGAAAATCGCATTCCAGAATCTTTGCGTTGGACGGCTCAAGACGGGGGTGTCACTGATGAAGAGGCCAAAGCTATTTTCTTGTCGGTATGGGATGCCAAAACGAAAGAATCGTTACGAATTGACCTTTGGACCAAAGATATGCCGGTGGATGAAATGAAGTTGTTTTTTCATCAAACTCTTGTAACAATGAGCGATACTTTTTTGCGTGCTACACAAGACGAAAAAATGACCGCTACCATGCGCGATTTTTGCGATTATTTTGCAGAAAAATTAGAATTGAAAACAAAGTAAATTCACCAAACATTAAGGCGGTTGGCATCGAGTTTTAAAAAGATAAAAATGAGGACCGTAAACCCAAGAAGTCCCGAGCCACCATAACTGAAAAATGGCAGTGGGATACCAACCGTCGGAACGAGCCCCATCACCATTCCAATATTTACTAAAAAATGAACAAAAAGGATGGCGGCAACACCATAGCCGTATGCCCTACAAAATTGCGATCTGTGTTGTTCTGCCAAGAAAATTATTCGACATATTAAAAATAGGAACAATAAAATTACGACACTGCTACCCAAAAACCCCCATTCTTCGGCAACGGTACTAAAAATGTAGTCCGTGTGTTGTTCTGGGACAAAATGGCCTTTGGTACGGGTACCTTCATTAAATCCCTTCCCAGTAAACCCTCCTGATCGAATGGCTTTTTCAGATTGGGTTAAATTGTAAGAAATGCTTCGTTTCATGGCTTGAACTTTGGCAGGGTCAGTTTCTAGTCTGAGCCAAAGTCCGATGCGGTCTTGGTGGTGTTTTTGAAGAATGTGGTCATAACTCCACTCAACACCAAAGCTTAGCCCAACTGTAATTATGAGCACCAATAGGGGAAGGCCAAATTTCTTTTTTTTCCTCTTAAAAAATAATTGATACATTAGTAATACGCCCCCGATTGCACCACTTACCCAAGGCCAAGAAAATTTTAGGGTTGCGATGGCCAAAATAATCCCGAAAAATCCAATGAATATATAATTTTGCGGGATTCCCTCGCGGTATAAAACAAAAATTAAAGCTAAAAACACTAAGGTGCTACCTGCATCATTTTGCAATACAATAAGCAGAGCAGGAACCAAAATGATTGCACTTGATCGTAATTGATCGCCAATGGATTTGATGTTGGTTTGAAGGTCGCTAATGTACTTGGCTAAAGCCAAAGCCGTAGCGCATTTTGCAAATTCGCTGGGTTGCAATGTAACCCCACCTATATCGTACCAAGACAGTGCTCCGTTCACCTTTTTTCCCAAAACGAATAGCCCCAAAAGGGCTAAGAGTACGAATAAATAAATCAGACTTGCAAAGCGTTCGTAAAATTTGGCATCAATGGCGAGAATAAAAATGATGACTATAACCGAAATTCCTATGAAAATTAGTTGTTTGCCATAGGGCTTAGATAGGTCAAAATAGGATGTAAATTCAATTCCTGAAGATGCTGATACGATGTTAAAATACCCAAAAATGACCAGTGCAAAATACACCAACACCAACAACCAGTCTAATTGAAAACTTTGGGCTCTATTTAAGTTCATTATTGATTGATTTTAAACGGTTTGCCGCTGTAAGGTTTTAGGTATTCTTCTTCCAAACTTTTGTTCAACACCAGTTGCTCCATGGCTTTTAGGGTGACCTCGCCTTTCAGGTATTTTTCAATCATCAGACTGGCAATTCTCCCAGCCCATCGGGCTCCATAATAGCCGTTTTCTACCAAAACAGAAATGGCAATTTTTGGATTATCTTTTGGGGCAAATGCCACAAAAATTGAGTGGTCTGTTAGTGGGGTTTTAACCCCGTTGATTTTAGTAAAATTCTCCGCAGTTCCTGTTTTTCCACAAATTTCAATCCCCGGAACTCTCAGAAAATTTGCCGTTCCTTTAGTATACACTTGATGCATACCCTCAATCACGGGGTCAAAATGCATCGGGTTGATGGTTGTTTGTTTTTTCAGTTTGAATTTGTCATCTATAGATTCCCCGTCAATGGATTTTATAATATGAGGGGTGTAATAATAGCCTCTGTTGGCGATTGCGGCTGTCATGTTGGCCAATTGAATGGGTGTGACTAAAATTTCTCCTTGTCCGATGGCATTGGATAGAACGGTTGTGGCTCCCCACCGAAAATCAGGATACCAAGAATCGTAGTATGCCCCATCTGGGATACTTCCTTTTTTTCCTACCGAGAGGTCATTTCCAAGAAAATTTCCCAGTCCAAAACTTTGAATATGATTACTCCAAATATCCATGCCGTTACTGGCATCGTCGTATTGGTCTATGGTGTTCCGGAAAGCCATTGCAAAATAGGAGTTGCAAGATGTTGCAATTGCAGAATACAGATTTCGATATCCGCCTCCACAATGGCATTTCATAACACGGTTGCGTTTGCCATAAACGTATTTTTCGTTGCAATAGATGACATCTTTTGTAGAGATGACATCTTCTTGCAAAGCAGTCAAAGCGACTAAGGTTTTAAAAGGCGAACCCGGTTCGTGCATTCGAATGAGTGATTTATCGAATAGGGGTCTGTGAATGGAATCTTGGTACAGCGAGGTGTAATTTTTGGAGCGGTCTCGTCCCACGAGTAATCCCGGATTGTACGAGGGTGCAGAAACCAAACTCAACAATTCTCCAGTGGTGGGGTCGATGGCTACAATACCGCCCATTTTATTTTGCATCAATTGTTCGCCATAGGCCTGAAGTTCGGCATCGATCGTAATTTGAATGTCTTTTCCCGGAACGGGTAGGGTGTCGAACTGTCCTTCTTTGTAGGGTCCAATGTCGCGGTTGTAGATGTCTTTTTGAATGTATTTTACCCCTTTGATGCCACGCAACTGTTTTTCATAAGATTTTTCGACCCCCAATTTTCCTATTAAATCCCCAAATTTGTAGTAATCGTCTTTGGAGAGATTGTCGGGATTTACCTCTGCGATGTAACCCAAAACATTGGCTCCAATGTCAGTTTGATAGTCCCGAACGGATCGTTTTCTGATGAAAAATCCTTTAAAGTTCCGTAGTTTTTCAGACAGAAAAGCATAGTCTTTTTTTGAAACGTGTGACAGGAACAAGGAGGGAAGCCGTGGGGAATAGACCTTGGCTCGGTTGAGTGATTTTAAAAATGCGGGTTTATCAATTTTCAACAAATTACAAAACAAAAGGGTATCCAGGGGTTCGACTTCTTGGGGGACTACCATGATGTCATAGGTTGGTTGGTTGGCCACTAAAAGGGTGTTGTTTCGGTCGTAAATATAGCCTCGTTTGGGGTATTGGAATACTTTTCGAATGGCATTGTCGTTGTCTAAATTATTATCGTCAGAATCTAAAATTTGAAGATAGAATAACCGGCCTACAAAACTCATTCCAGTAAGTACAACCAATAGTAAAAGCAGGTATTTCCTCATGATTTTTTAGGGCTAAATAAAGCGCTTAAGACTAAGGTTAAAAACAATGTAAATAGACTGGAACTCAGTGCATTTGACATGATAAGATCTATTTTATATCGGTCAAAAAAGAGCAACGAAAAAAGCAGAATCTGATGGATTACAATAAGAAATCCAAAATAGGTCAGACGAGGGAAAAATTCTGTTTGACCAAATTTAATCGCTTGGTATTCGTAGGCCGCTCCGAAAGCAAATTTCAAGAAAAAGGGCCGTATGTAAGCTATGGTGACGCAGGCTGCAGCATGGGCCCCTCCAGTATCTAAAAAATAGTCGATGATAATCCCCAAAGTAAAGCTCCAAAACAAAAATTGCAACCGATTCGAGCCCACGGGGTACAACAACACAAACAACACATAAATGAAGGGGTTCAAATGCCCTAAAAAATTCATTTGATTACAGATTAAAACCTGAACTAAAACAAGTCCAAAAAACCGTCCAATGTTAGAAAATAATAAATTATTCATTGTTGGAATTTAAAGATTCGAGTTCTTTTAAATCTAAATTTTCAATCACGTGAACGTGTTTTAAATTCGACATATCGTTGAATAATTTGACATCAATGATATACAAATCTTTGGTATCATTCAATCGGTAGGAAGACACCGTTCCAATGGGAATATTTTCCGGAAAAATCATCGAATACCCGCTGGTTACGATAGTATCGCCAACTGAAAAATTGACCAAATCTTGAATGTCATACAATTGAACCGTGTTAGAGCTTTTGCCGTTCCATTCCAAAGTTCCAAAGTGGTTGCTTTGTTTCAATTTCGCATTAATTTTACTCTTGGCATTGAGAACGGATACCACACGAGCATATTTCGAAGAGGTTTTATCAATTACCCCAACGATACCATTTGGAGTTACAACTCCAAATTCGACTTTAATATTGTCCCGATTTCCTTTGTTTATGGTCAAATAGTTTTGCGGCGATTTATAGCTGTTTTTTACAACAAGCGCTGGTGTGAGTTTATATTGATGGCCGGTATTCAGAGGTAACGGGGTTGGTGTCAAGCTGTTTAATTCGAGCTGTTTTAGGCGGTTATTTTCTTCAAAGAGAATGGCGTTTTGTTCTTTCAAATTGAAGTAATCGCCAATGCTAGAAAACAAGTGGTGTATGCTGCCTGTGATTTGATTGGCAGAGCCCAAAAATTGGCTTTTATGGTAATCGTGCGACCGAATGGTCAGAGTCAGGGATGCTCCAAATAACACTAAAAATAGGAGAAACGATCTATTTTTAAAGATGAAATTGAGGAGTTGTTGCATCGCCTAAAGTCTATTTAAAGTCTATTTGATTAAGACACTCTTATACTTGGCAATGTTTTTTAGTACGATTCCTGTTCCTCTAACGACCGCTCTCAAGGGGTCTTCGGCGATATAAACTGGCAAGTCCGTTTTTTGCGATAGGCGTTTGTCCAATCCCCGGAGCATCGATCCGCCACCGGCTAAATAAATTCCTGTATTGTAAATATCGGCAGCCAGCTCTGGCGGGGTTTGAGACAGGGTTTCCATCACAGAATCCTCAATTCTTAAAATGGACTTATCAAGGGCTTTTGAAATTTCTCTGTGCGAAATTTGTACCTGTTTTGGCTTTCCTGTCAAGAGATCACGTCCTTGTACATTCATTTCATCGGGGGGCAATTCCAAATCATCGGTGGCAGCACCAATTTGGATTTTAATTTTTTCTGCCGTTCGATCGCCTACAAACAAATTGTGTTGGGTTCGCATGTAATAAATAATATCGTTTGTAAACACATCACCGGCAACTTTTACAGATTTATCACATACAATTCCACCCAATGCAATGACGGCAATTTCTGTAGTTCCACCCCCGATATCAACAATCATGTTACCTTTGGGTTGCATAATATCTACTCCAATTCCAATGGCCGCTGCCATGGGTTCGTGAATCAAATACACTTCTTTTCCATTAACCCGTTCGGCAGATTCTTTTACGGCGCGCATTTCAACTTCCGTGATGCCCGATGGGATGCAAATGACCATCCGAAGGGAGGGCGCAAATAATTTTTTTCGAAGCGCTGGAATGTTTTTTATAAACATACTAATCATTTGCTCCGAAGCATCAAAATCGGCAATAACGCCATCTTTCAGTGGTCTGATGGTTTTTATGTTTTCGTGGGTTTTACCTTGCATTTGGTTGGCTTCTTTTCCAACGGCAATAATTTTACCCGTAATACGGTCGCGCGCTACGATGGAGGGGCTGTCAATAACCACTTTGTCATTGTGAATAATTAGGGTGTTTGCAGTTCCCAAATCAATGGCAATTTCCTCGGTTAAGAAGTCAAAAAATCCCATAAACTTAATAAATAATCTTGGTGTAACTAAAAATCGTGATTTACGGTAAATGTACTAAAAATAAACGGGAGTCGAGTAACGTTTAAAAAAAGATTTTTTAATGCTTAAAATGGCGTGTTTTGGTAAACACCATCCCCACATTGTTGGCGTTGCAATAATCGATACTCAATTGGTCCTTAATGGAACCGCCCGGCTGAATTACAGCCCCAATTCCTGCACCTTGAGCTATTTCCACACAATCTGGAAATGGAAAAAAAGCATCGCTCGCCATAACTGCACCATCCAACTCCAAGCCAAAGGTTTGGGCTTTATGAATGGCCTGATTTAGCGCGTCCACTCGGCTGGTTTGTCCTGTTCCACTGGCACAAAGTTGTTTGTTTTTAGCCAGTACAATGGTATTGGATTTGGTATGTTTGCAGAGTTTAGAAGCAAAAAGTAAATCGTCAATTTCCCGAACGGTTGGAGTTTTTAGAGTCACACAGTCTAACATCTCGGCCGTGTCGGTAATGTGGTCTTTGTCTTGCACCAAAAACCCATTAAGGCAGGTTCGAACGGACGTTTGAGGCAAATCGGTCAATTTTTGAACCAACAGAATTCGATTCTTTTTTCCTTTTAAAACGGCCAACGCATCGGCACTGAAACCGGGTGCAATAACCACTTCACAAAACAACTGATGAATTGCCTCAGCGGTGATCAAATCAATTTCGGTATTGCAAATCAAAACGCCCCCAAATGCCGATACGGGGTCGCCAGCAAGGGCATCCACATAGGCCCGATGAAGCGTCTCGCGCTGCGCCACACCACAGGCGTTATTGTGCTTTAAAATCGCAAATGTTGGCGCGTCGTTTGTAAATTCATTCATCAAATTGACGGCCGCATCCACATCCAGTAAGTTGTTGTAACTCAGTTCTTTACCGTGTAATTTTTCGAACATGGCATCAAAATCCCCAAAGAAAAATCCATTCTGATGCGGGTTTTCGCCATAGCGTAACGTTTTGCCATTTTGTTCGCTGAGTTTTAAGGCCACCTCGCCGTTTGTTGTATTGAAATAATTAAAAATGGCCGTGTCATAATGCGACGAAACATTAAACGCTTTTGCAGCAAACCGCTGTCGGTCTTCAAAAGAAATGGCGCCTTGATTTTTGGTGACAAGCTCTAAAAACTCGGCGTAATCTGACACCGACGATACGCACATCACGTCCTTAAAATTTTTGGCCGCGGCACGAATTAATGAAATGCCACCAATGTCAATTTTTTCAATAATATCCTGATGGCTGGCCCCAGAGGTCACGGTTTTTTCAAAAGGGTATAAATCCACTATCACCAAGTCAATTTGTGGGATGTCAAACCGATGCATTTCTTCCTGGTCTGATTCGTGGTTTTGACGGTTCAAAATACCCCCAAACACTTTGGGGTGCAAGGTTTTGACCCGTCCGCCCAAAATGGAGGGGTAGTCTGTGACGTCTTCTACGGGGACAACATCAATCCCCAAATCGTTGATAAATTGTTGGGTTCCACCTGTAGAATACAAGGTCACACCTTGCTCGTTTAGGGTTTTTACGATGGGTTCCAGGCCTTCTTTGTTGAATACTGAAATTAGGGCTTTGGAAATGGTTTTATTTTGACTCATTATCGGTGAATATTAAAAGTTTCAAAAATAGGAAAATATACCCCAATTAAAATCTTGATTTGAGCTTAAAACTTCAGAATTTTTAAACAAAAAGGGAAGTTATCAACAGCTAGAGCAATGTGGCCACTTGGGCGCAAACAAATTCCAGAAACTCTTCGTCGCTTGGAGTGAACGGGTCCAAGGTGTTGGAATCAATATCGATTTGACCCACATTTTCGCCAGACACAAAAATGGGAATTACAATTTCGGATTTGACCGAAATGCTGCAAGCAATGTAGTTGTCTTGAGCTTTGACATCGGGGACGACAAAATTTTGGTTACTGACCGCCACCTGACCGCAAATACCTTTGCCAAACGGGATGATGCTGTGATCGGTGGGTGCCCCAGCGTAGGGGCCCAATTTGAGTTCTTTTTTTTTGCCGTTTTTAAAATAAAATCCTACCCAATCGTAATGCGGAACTTGAGATTTCAACAACCTACACACGGCCAAAAGGGTATCCTCAAGTGTGGTAGATTCGGATATTAATCGTGCAATTTTAGGTTTTAAAGGTTCCAGTGCCATCCTTGGGATTTTTTACAAAAATATTAATTTACATGGATTAAACAATCGTTAAAATTCCCATAATATTCTCTGTTTTTTTCAAAACTCATCAAAATGTCATTACATTTGTTGTAATGAAACCCACAAAATGGCATAAAATTCTTTCGGTAACTATGGCACTGGCCGTGGTTTTGGCCTCGTTATCCGTTACCATAAACAAGCATTTTTGTGGGTCAAATTTGGTGGATGTTGCGTTATTTTCAAAAGTTGAAACCTGCTGCAAAAGCAACCAACCAACGGACAACACCTTAACGTTTTCAAAGAAACCGTGTTGCTCCATTGTAAGTGTGTTGTTAGAAGGCGCCGACCAATATCCAACAACCGGCAGTTTTGAAGCCCTTTCGGGTGTTGCAGCCCTGCCACCACCAACGGTTGTATACGCTTTGGATTTCGACATTGATTTCCAATTGCCGCCGTCTTATTCAATCTACAGACCCCCGCCACTTGTTGATGACATCCAGGTGCGCGATCAAGTTTTTCTCATTTGATTTAGACTCATTGTTATGTTCCAAATTCAATTTGGAATACCGTTGTATGCCCCATTGGGCATATCCCAATTCTTAAACATAAATCTAAATTTAAAATAATGAAAAACCTATGTCTTATAGTATTGTTTCTGCCCATCCTATGTTTAGCTCAAGCCAACATTAAAGGGATGGTTATGGAACCTGCCGCCAACGGCAAACACCGCCCCTTAGCCGGTGCAAATGTCGTCTGGGAAGGCACTTCTGTTGGGACCATCACCGACGTTGATGGGACCTTTACATTGCCCTACGAAACCAGTTACAAAACACTGGTTATCAGTTATGTAGGATACAAAACGAACACGGTAGCGGTTGATGGCCCCAATACCCTTGTTCATAGTCTTTTGACTCCTACCGACGATTTGAAAGAGGTGACTGTAACCACGCGCAAAAAAGCCGCCGCAACGTCATATATCGCCTCTCAAAATATCACCACAATTAGCAGCAAAGAGTTGCTCAAAGCTGCTTGTTGTAACCTTTCTGAAAGTTTTGAAACCAATCCATCCATTGATGTGAATTTTTCGGATGCCGTAACTGGAGCCAAGCAGATTAAGATGCTTGGTCTTACGACGCCGTATATTCTGATCACCACCGAAAATGTTCCCGCCATTCGGGGGGCGGCACAGGCCTATGGCCTGAGTTTTGTGCCGGGGACGTGGGTTGAAAGTATTCAAGTTACCAAAGGAGCAGGAAGTGTTACCAATGGTTTTGAAAGTATAGCGGGTCAAATCAATGCCGAATTGGTTAAACCACTGACGGATAAAAAATTCTTTGTTAACGCCTACGGCTCATTAAATGGGCGATTGGAACTCAATACGCACATCAATACCCAACTAAGCGACAAATGGAGTACCGGGCTGTATGTGCATGGAAATACAAGAAGCCAAAAACTTGACACCAACGACGATTCATTTTTGGATGTACCTCTAGGGCGTCAAATTAATGTCATGAACCGTTGGCAATACACCAATCTTGAAAAGGGGCTTGTTAGTTTCTTGAATGTTCGCTATTTGGGCGACCAGAAACAAGCCGGACAAGTGGCCTATGACCCAAAAAGTCATAAATTTGGCAGCTCGATTTGGGGGAGTGAAGTGGACACAAAACGCTTTGATTTTTCTGGTAAATTTGGCTATGTCAATCCTGATATTCCTTACCAAAGTTTGGGGTTGCAGTTGGCCTTTAGTAACCACAAGCAAAACTCGTATTTTGGTAATAGAATTTACGATATTAATCACAAAAGCGTTTTTGCCAATCTCATTTACAACTCCATCATAAGCGACTCTCGGCATAAAATAAAAACCGGGGTGGGCTTTGCTCATGACGATTACGACGAGCAAGTTGAAACAGCCAATTTCACCAGAATTGAAAATTCGGTTGGTGGATTTTTTGAATATTCTTTTGATAATTTGGACGATATCAATTTGACTGCAGGGGTTCGTATCGATCATCATAATTTGATGGGAACGTTTGTCACCCCCCGATTTCATGCACGCTATTCGCCGTGGGAGAAATCGGCTTTCCGATTGTCCTTTGGTCGGGGGAAACGCGCGGCTAATATTTTTGCTGAAAACCAGCAATTTTTCGCCTCTTCCAGAGCCTTAAACATCCATCAAAATGGAGGTAAAATATACGGTTTAAATCCTGAAATTGCATGGAATTATGGCTTGTCATTCCTTCAAGGGTTTAATTGGTTTAACCGCAAAGCTGAGGTGATTGTTGATTTTTACAGAACCGATTTCCAAAATCAAGTGGTTGTGGATTATGAAACTCCCACAGAAATCCAATTTTATAATTTGAATGGAAAAAGCGTTGCCAATAGTTTTCAGGTGGAGTTTAACTACACCCCATTGGACCGTTTGGATGTGAAAACGGCTTATAAATTTTACGATGTAAAAACCCAATATAATCGAGGGAAATTGCAAAAACCGCTAACACCAAGGCACCGCGTTTTTAGTAATGTTTCTTATGAAACTGTACCCACTGCAAAAGGCGGATTGTGGAAATTTGACACCACCTACAATTGGGTTGGCGAACAACGTTTTCCATCGACAGTCCAAAGCCCCCAGGTCCATCAACTGCCGTCCAATTCGTCATCTTTTTCGACCTTAAACGCACAAATAACCAAAGTATTTTCTGAACAATTTGAAGTCTATGTAGGTGGAGAAAATATCACCAACACGAGGCAAAAGAATCCAATAGTTGGTGCTAATGCTCCGTTTGGCCCAAACTTTGATAGTACATTTGTATATGCTCCAATTTTAGGAACTATGTATTATGCAGGATTACGATATAAATTAAATTAATTAAAAACAATAGATAATGAAACCATTAAAAATAACCTTTCTTCTCTTGATGATATCAAGTTTAGGATTTGCTCAAAATAAAAATGCCAAAGCCACCATCGAAGTCGATGGGGTTTGCGGTATGTGTAAAAATAGAATTGAAAAAGCGTGTTTAAAAACAAAGGGTGTAAAATCGGCCGTTTGGAGTGTTGAAACTCATGATTTGAGTCTAATTTACGATGAGCGAAAAGTAGATTTGGAAACCATAAAATCTAATATTGCTTTGGTGGGGCACGACACCGAAACGGTTAAAGCCAAAGATGAAGTTTACGAAAATCTTCACCATTGTTGTAAATATCGGGACGAGGAAATGCCATCCGATCTCCGCTCGAAATAAGAGTTAAAATAAAAAAAGCGCTTCGAATTGAAGCGCTTTTTTAATGGAGTTTTATTTAATTGAATTACATCATTCCCGGCATTCCACCACCGCCCATTGGCGGCATTGCTGGAGCATCTTCTTTGATGTCTACAAGCGCACATTCTGTGGTTAGAATCATACCCGCCACAGAGGCCGCATTTTCTAAAGCTACACGTGTCACTTTTTTGGGATCAATAATACCAGCTTTGAGCATATCGACATAAGTGTCATTTTTGGCGTCATATCCAAAATCGCCTTTGCCCTCTAGGACCTTATTGATGACAACACTACCTTCGCCACCAGCATTGTCCACAATAGTTCGTAATGGTGCTTCAATAGCTCTGGAAACAATTTGAATTCCAGTGACTTCATCTAAATTTACATCACTTATTTTCTCTAATGTTTTTTGAGCACGAACAAGAGCTACACCACCACCAGCAACGATACCTTCCTCGACAGCGGCACGTGTGGCATGGAGTGCATCGTCCACACGGTCTTTCTTTTCTTTCATTTCGACCTCACTGGCAGCACCAACATAAAGTACAGCAACTCCACCGGCTAATTTGGCCAATCGTTCTTGCAGTTTTTCTTTGTCGTAGTCGCTTGTTGTAGTTTCAATTTGTGCTTTGATTTGATTAACTCGAGCTTTGATGTCCGCAGCATTTCCAGAACCGTTGACAATTGTTGTATTATCTTTGTCGATGGTCACAGTTTCAGCTGTTCCAAGCATATCTAGGTTGGCATTTTCCAACGAGAATCCTCGTTCTTCTGAAATTACGGTTCCCCCTGTTAGGATAGCAATATCTTCTAACATGGCCTTGCGTCTGTCGCCAAATCCTGGAGCTTTTACAGCTGCGATTTTAAGACCCCCTCTTAGTTTGTTCACCACTAATGTGGCCAGTGCTTGCCCTTCAACGTCTTCAGCAACAATAAGTAAAGGACGCCCAGATTGGGCTACGGGTTCGAGAATTGGAAGAATCTCTTGAAGGTTTGAAATTTTCTTGTCAAACAACAAAATGTATGGATTTTCCAAATCGGCAATCATTTTATCCGAATCCGTGACAAAATATGGACTGAGGTACCCTCTGTCAAATTGCATACCCTCTACAACATCCACATAAGTGTCGGTTCCTTTGGCCTCTTCAACCGTGATGACGCCCTCTTTGCCAACCTTCTGAAAAGCTTCAGCGATCAATTCACCGATGGTGTTGTCGTTGTTTGCTGAAATGGAGGCGATTTGCATTATTTTTTCAGATGAATTTCCAACTTTTTTGGCTTGTTTTTCAAGGTTTGCAACGATGGAATTGACGGCTTTGTCGATTCCGCGTTTTAGGTCCATTGGATTGGCACCTGCTGCTACATTTTTGAGTCCTTCTTTTACGATAGCTTGCGCCAAAACAGTAGCGGTAGTAGTTCCGTCACCAGCCAGATCATTGGTTTTGGAAGCAACTTCTTTAACCATCTGTGCGCCCATGTTTTCCAAAGCGTCTTCTAGTTCAACTTCTTTAGCTACCGAAACACCGTCTTTGGTTACTTGTGGTGCTCCAAAGCTTTTGCTAATGATCACATTTCGTCCTTTTGGTCCAAGAGTTACTTTAACTGCATTGGCCAAGGCATCAACACCGCGCTTGAGACCGTCGCGAGCGTCTACATCAAATTGAATATCTTTTGCCATTTTAAACTGTTTTTAAAAAAATTAGACAATAGCGAGGATGTCACTCTCTCGCATGATTAAATAATCGTGACCTTCAAGTTTCAATTCTGTGCCAGAATACTTTCCATAGAGTACTGTATCTCCAACACTGACGGTCATTTTTTCATCTTTTGTGCCATTACCAACGGCAACAACTTTTCCTTTTTGTGGCTTCTCTTTGGCGTTATCAGGGATGATAATACCCGAAGCAGTTTTGGTTTCCGCAGCCAGAGGTTCTATGAGAACTCGGTCTGCTAAAGGTTTAATATTTAAAGCCATATTATTTGTTTTTATTATAAAATCAATTTTACTAAAATTGTGCCATTGGTTGTAAACTGACAAACTTTCAGTTACAAAAAATGTCAACTTCTTGTTGACATTTCATTTGTTTTAGTGTTTAAACTATTCAGCGTCGTTGCCTGCATCGTTATTTAGTGGGATGTCTTGGGCAGGGGCTTCAGGTGCAGGAGCCGTTGTTGGGCTGTCGGGATCTAATGCTTTGGACTCTTGGCTACCATCCGATCCGCCAATGGCTACATTGGACAATAAAATCAATACAAGAAGCAAGGTCGCAAGAGCCCAGGTGCTTTTGTCTAAAAAATCTGTTGTTTTTTTCACACCACCGAGTTGCTGGGCACCACCACCGCCAAATGATGAAGCTAAACCGCCCCCTTTTGGGTTTTGCACCATAATGACCACGACGAGTAAAAAAGCGACGATGACTATCAGTACTAAAAATATGGAAAATGTACTCATGTGTTGTTAGTTTTATCTCGTAATTTTCGAATTGCTTTAATTTGGTTTGCAAATAAACTACTTTTTTCTGGATAATTCAAACTTAATATTTTGTACGCCGCAATGGCTTTATCGTAGTTTTTTTGCTCCAAATAAATTCGGGCCAACGTTTCTGTCATCAAAGGCGTTTGGTCGTCTTCTAAATTTTCTGCAAGATTGATTGCAGGTAATATAGATTTTACGGGTTGTATTTTTGGATTTTTAGAAATAAAAGCGTCAATGATATTAAAATTTTTCTGCTGGCGCGATGAGGGTTCATTTGGCGAATCCGACCTATCGATGGGTTTGATTTGAGTCAATTGCAACCACTGCGAAAACGAATGCGTTTCATCGTGTTGAAATTCGAGAGGTGCACCCAAATTCAAAATACGTTCTGGAGAATTTTTTTCAGGGATTTCAAGCGATGGAACAGGATTTGAAATATCCTGAAATTCTGTAACAGGAATGGATTTCAACCCTTCATGATTGTGTTTAATTTGCTCCGAAATTTGGTGTTGCAAAAACGCTTCAGAGGTAATAAACTCAAATAAAATACTGCGATTTGTTGTGTGGGCTGCCGTTAGTTTTAATGCTTTGTTGTATTGAAAACTGTCCTGATTTTTGAGCCCTTTAAGTTGTAACGCTCGAGCAGATTGAAAATACGGAAATTCTCGAAGGATGGTTTCGATTCCTTCCATATGATTTGCCTTGAGTTTGGTGGGAGAGGCTAATAAACTTGAAAAATCAATCGTATTCATATTACCAGTTGGCCAAAGAGGCGTTAATGATATCTTGCGTTAATCGGTCAAAAATTTCTTCGATGGCCGTTGCTTTTTGAGCACCAATAAGTTGCGCACCGCCTTCATAATCGTAAAAAAATGAAAACCGTTTTTCAAAATCCGCTTCTTCGTCATTTTTATTGATAAATCGGACATTTACACTAACGGTCAATCTGTTTTGAGCCGCCCTATTGTTGGCCGTTGCCGTGGTGGGTGAAATTCTGTATTCCACAATTTCACCTTCGTAAACGATGTCCCCATTGGATTTTACCAAAGATAAATTGGTTTGATTTAAAATGATATCTTGGAGGGCTAACGTAAAATCGCGGTCGAGTCCCGGTTCAATTAAATCGGCTGTATTTTGAAAATAATTCACCTGAAAAGTTTCCGTGTCACTTCCAATAGAAATTCCCGTAAAGGAATACGCGCCACACCCAACGGCGATCGTTGTTGTGAGACCTAATGCTAGTATTTTTAAAGCGTTACAGATCATACTGTTTAATTTTTCTGTACAAGGTCCGCTCTGAAATTCCCAATTCATCGGCTGCCAATTTGCGTTTGCCGTTGTGGCGCTCCAACGATTTTTTAATCAATTCCAACTCTTTGTCGTGTAAAGATAATGTTTCTTCCTCTTCCTCGACGTCCTCAATGAAATCATAAGTTGAATGATTTTCAACAATTTCTACGGTATTATTTTCATGCTTCGGATTGGATAACGCCAAGATTTGCCCTTCGTTCACTTCCGATGGTTCAGGGGTGTTGTTGTATATTTTTTGAATCAGGTGTTCGTGTTTTTCTTGAACGTCTTTCAGGTTGTCATTTTGCATCAGCTCCATAGTAAGTTTTTTTAGGTCGTTCAAATCGTTTTTCATATCGAAAAGCACCTTGTACAAAATTTCCCTCTCGTTGCTAAAATCACTCGTTGAAGATTCTTTTTTGACCACCGCTGGAAGCTGTGGGCCCATATCTGGCAGGTACCCTTTTAGTGTTGCGGCGCTAATCTCTCGGGTAGATTCTAATACTGAAATTTGCTCGGCGACATTGCGCAATTGACGGATGTTTCCCGTCCAACGGTAATTTTGAATTAACTGAACCGCTTGCCCTGTCAATCGAATGGTGGGCATTTTGTATTTAAGGGCAAAATCGCTGGAGAATTTTCGGAACAACAGATGAATATCATCTTTACGTTTTCGCAAAGCAGGAATTGGGATTTCGATGGTACTTAATCGATAGTATAAATCTTCTCTAAATTTTTCTTTACGAATGGCTTCAAACATGTGGACGTTGGTTGCCGCCACAATACGAACGTTTGTTTTTTGAACCTTGCTGGATCCTACTTTGATGAATTCCCCATTTTCTAATACGCGTAACAACCTCACTTGAGTGGTTAGTGGAAGTTCGCCAACTTCGTCCAAAAAAATGGTACCCCCATCGGCCACTTCAAAATACCCCGAACGTGTTTGGGTTGCTCCTGTAAAAGCTCCTTTCTCGTGCCCAAACAATTCGCTGTCGATGGTACCTTCTGGGATGGCTCCACAATTCACGGCGATGTACCTCCCATGTTTACGGTGCGAGAGTTGGTGAATAATTTTTGGAATGACTTCTTTTCCGACCCCACTTTCACCAGTTACCAACACCGAAATATCGGTGGGTGCGACTTGAATGGCCTTCTCTATGGCGCGATTCAGACCGGTATCGTTGCCAATAATTCCAAAGCGTTGTTTGATGGATAGAACAGTTTCCATAATCTAGTTATTTTTGGAGTATTCGATGGCCTTACCTTTTAGGGTAGCACTTGTGCAATCGTCTATTTTTACCAGAACAAAATCCCCAACAGCATAGTGCTCTTTTGGAAAAACGACCATGGTGTTTTGTGGTGTTCTTCCAGCCCATTCAGCGTTTGATTTTTTGGAGGTCTTTTCTATAAGAACCTCAACAGTTTGTCCTAAAAATTCTTGACTGCGTTCCAAGCTGTGTTGTTGTTGAAGCGCGACAACTTCTTGCAGTCGTCGTTTTTTTGTTTCCTCCGGAATATCGTCTTCAAGCTTGCGTTCAGCTAACGTTCCGGGTCTTTCCGAATAGGCAAACATGTAGCCAAAGCTGTATTTGACGTAGTTCATCAGGCTTAGCGTATCTTTATGGTCTTCTTCAGTTTCAGTAGGAAATCCGCTTATCATGTCATGGGATATGGCACAATCTGGTATAAATTGTTTTATATTATCGATAAGCTCAAAATAATCCTCTCTGGTGTGTTGCCGGTTCATGGCTTTTAGGATTCGGTTGCTTCCACTTTGAACGGGCAAGTGAATGTAATTGCAAATATTCTCGTGTTTTGCCATGGTTTTTATCACGTCCAAGGACATATCTTGCGGATTGGAAGTCGAAAATCGAAAGCGCATTTTGGGTTGTGCCGTTGCGCACAATTTAAGCAGTCCAGCAAAATCTGTTGCGGTTGCTTTTTGCAAATCAGATGCTTTTTCAAAATCTTTTTTCAGGCCCCCTCCATACCACAGGTAACTGTCCACGTTTTGGCCAAGTAGGGTCACTTCTTTGTAGCCCTTTTTCCACAAGTCGTTAATTTCATCTACAATACTTTGTGGGTCTCGGCTGCGTTCTCGACCTCGAGTAAAAGGGACCACACAAAACGTACACATGTTGTCACATCCTCTAGTGATTGATACGAAAGCGGTTACCCCATTCGAGTTAAGGCGAACAGGCGCAACATCGGCGTATGTTTCTTCTTTTGATAGGATGACATTGACGGCATTTCGACCGTCTTCAACCTCGGCAATTAAATGGGGTAAATCTTTGTAGGCATCAGGGCCCACAACCAGATCCACAATTTTTTCTTCTTCTAAAAATTTACTTTTTAACCGTTCTGCCATACAACCCAGCACCCCAACTTTCATGGTTGGATTTTGGCGTTTCACGGCGTTGTATTTTTTTAGGCGGTTACGAACCGTTTGTTCTGCTTTGTCTCGAATGGAACATGTATTAACTAAAACCAAATCCGCTTCCTCTATATGCGATGTGGTATTGAACCCCTCATTTTGGAGGATAGAGGCCACAATTTCACTGTCGCTGAAATTCATTTGACACCCATAACTCTCGATAAATAATTTCTTATTATTTTCCGGTTTGGCCGTCAACTTCAGAGATGTACCTTGTTTGTTTTCGTCAATAATTTTTTCCATTGATGGGAGTTTGTATTCCATTTACAATTCGTGTGCAAAGATACACTTTTTTGTGTTTTTATGACAATATGTCATGTTTTTAAGTTTCGAACTTATTTTAAATTGCCATTTTTTTGAGTTTATTTTGAATAAACTTTCAATATGTCAACATTTATTGCGCTTCAAAAAAAAATTAAAGAGACCCTTTTGATAGATTTTAGTGATTTGTTTAACAACACAATTTACATTTACAAAAAGGTTTGGCTTCAAGGGGTTTTGTATCAGCTTATAAACATTCTCCTTGGACTGCCTCTGTTGTTTATAAATTCGGAAGTTTTCAATTTCGAAACCATTATCACCTATGGATTATCTCTCAGAGAAATCAACAACGAATATTTGTCAAACACTTCGCTTTCAGACCTCGCGCTGTGGTATTTGGTCTTGTTTACAACCATTTTGATATCAACCATTTTGTCCTTTGGATTTTTTAGAGTATTAAAACACATGGATGTAAAAAACGAATTTAAATTTTCAGACTTTTTCTATTATTTGAATGGGGATCGGTTAGGAAAATCAATGCTCATCATGTTGTCTTATTTTGGAATCGCTGTAGTGGCCGCCTTACTGTGCGTTTTACCACTGTTTTACGTTATGATTCCGCTCATGTTCGTGGCGCCAATGTTTGCTTATAACCCTGAACTTTCTGTTTCAGAAATCTTAAAATTATCCTTTCATTTGGGCCATAAAAAGTGGGGAATCACTTTCCTGATTACAATTCTAAACGGTATTTTTTTGTATCTCATCACAATTTTTACTTTCGGTTTAGGAAGTTTATTTTTTGGATGTATCATGCAATTGCCGATTTACATCATTTACAAAAAAACTTTGGGGGATAACTCAAAGGAGGTTTAAACAACTGATAATCAGATATTTAAACAACATAAAGATAAATATTTTTAGGGTCTATTTTTGATTTAAAAATTAATTTTGGGAAAAAATTAAAAAATCAAAACGAAAAATTCTTCTACATTTGTGGCCTTAACACATGTAGTTATGGCCAAAAATCTCGTGATTGTAGAGTCGCCTGCCAAGGCAAAAACAATTGAAAAATTTCTAGGAAAAGATTTTAAAGTCGCGTCCAGTTTTGGGCACATCGCCGATTTGCCCTCCAAAGAATTAGGGGTTGATGTTGAAGGCGATTTTTCGCCAAAATATGAAGTGTCCAAAGATAAAAAATCGGTTGTAAAAACCCTCAAAGATCTCGCCAAAAACGCTGAAGTAGTGTGGCTGGCTAGCGACGAAGATCGAGAAGGAGAAGCTATCGCTTGGCACTTGGCAGAAACCCTTAAATTGGACATGACCAAAACAAAGCGCATTGTGTTTCACGAAATTACAAAAACAGCCATAGAAAAAGCCGTTCAAAACCCTCGAACCATTGATTATGATTTAGTCGATGCACAACAAGCTCGGCGAGTTTTGGACCGCATTGTTGGCTATGAACTCTCACCCGTATTGTGGCGTAAAGTCAAAGGAGGCCTGTCGGCTGGCCGAGTCCAATCCGTTTCGGTTCGTCTTATTGTAGAGCGCGAGCGCGAAATTCAAGCGTTTAGCCCAACGGCGTCGTTCAGAGTTGATGCTGAGTTTACAACTTCAAAAGGGCAAACGTTTAAGGCCAAGCTTCCAAAACCTTTTGAAAATGAAGGGGAGGCAAAAGCATTTTTGGAACAAAATATTGACGCCGAATTTTTTATTTCAGCGTTAGACAAAAAACCGGCTAAAAAATCGCCTGCACCACCTTTTACAACTTCTACACTTCAGCAAGAAGCTGCCAGAAAATTGTACTTCTCGGTAAGTAAAACCATGAATATGGCACAGCGTCTCTACGAGGCCGGATTGATTACTTACATGAGGACCGATAGTGTGAATTTATCTCAAGAAGCACGGCAGGCAGCCCAAAAAGAGATTACATCAACATACGGCGAGGGTTACAGCAATCCTCGAAATTTCAAAGGAAAATCCAAAGGAGCTCAAGAAGCGCATGAGGCCATTCGCCCTACCGATTTTTCTAAACACACCGTTTCATTAGAGCGTGATCAGGTTCGGTTGTACGAATTGATTTGGAAACGTGCCATAGCATCTCAGATGAGTGAAGCTAAGTTGGAACGAACCAACGTAAAAATTTCGACTCAAAATCACGATAAATCGTTTTCTGCCAATGGTGAGGTTATCACTTTTGACGGATTTTTAAAAGTGTATTTAGAAGGTACAGATGATGAAAACGCCGAGCAAGAAGGGATGCTTCCTGCCATGGCGGTCAATGAACCGCTTGGGAATAATGCGATTGTAGCTACGGAGCGCTTTTCAAGACCTCCCTATAGGTTTACTGAAGCGTCGTTGGTCAAAAAATTAGAGGAATTAGGAATCGGAAGACCTTCCACTTACGCCCCTACGATTTCTACCATTCAAAATAGAAATTATGTTGAGAAAGGGACTGTGGAGGGCCAAAAACGCCCCTACCGATTACTGACTTTAAAGGATGGCCAAGTGGAAGAAAAACGACTTTCCGAAACCTTTGGTTCAGATAAAGGAAAATTGGTTCCAACAGATATTGGAATCATTGTTACAGACTTTTTGGTTAATCATTTTGAAGCTATTTTGGATTACAATTTTACGGCAAAAGTGGAAGCAGATTTTGACGCTATTGCGTCTGGCAAGGCCGATTGGACCAAAATGATGAAAAACTTTTACGGGTCGTTTCACCCTCAGGTTGAGGATGTTCGCGAAAATGCGAATCGGGAGTCAGGAGAACGAATTTTAGGGACAGATCCCAATTCTGGACGACAAGTGAGTGTCCGTTTGGGTAAATTTGGCCCCATGGCCCAAATTGGAAAACCCGACGATGAGGATAAGCCCACTTATGCTAGTGTTCCTTCCCATTTGCAATTAAATTCCATTACCTTCGAACAGGTATTGGATTTGTTTAAACTTCCGAAAGATTTAGGGGTTTACGAGGGAGAAGACGTTGTGGTTAGTAACGGCCGATACGGCCCTTATGTGCGCCATGGTAAAGTCTTCATTTCGTTGCCCAAAGGGATGGATCCGTTAGGAGTAGAGATGGATCAAGCTGTTGAGCTCATTAAACAAAAAGCGCAAGCCGATGCGCCAATTTATGAGTACGATGGTCTGCCTGTTCAAAAGGGTAAGGGACGATTTGGGCCATTTATCAAATGGAACAACATGTTTATAAATGTTAATAAAAAATACGATTGGGATAATCTATCAGCTTCGGATATTGAAACTTTAATTCAAGATAAAATTCAGAAGGAAAAAGATAAAATTGTTCACGATTGGGAGAGCGAGGGCATTCGTGTGGAAAAAGCCCGATGGGGGAGGCATCACATCATAAAAGGGAAAATAAAAATTGAACTTCCCAAAACGGTTGAAGCTGCCAAATTAACGCTTGACGAGGTTAAATTAATGATCGAAAAACAAAAACCCAAAAAAGCAACTAAAACGCGTTCCAAAACAAAATAAAGGATGGATTTTAATTTATTGTCCCCAATTTCAGATCGACTCGTGGAGGCCCTCGAAGTCTCACACAATCAAACTTTGGGGCGAAAGTTAGAACTTCATACCAACCGGTCCACCCCGAATCTCGAGACTGTTAAAATTGCTATTTTGGGCGTTTTAGAGCGACGAAACACCGAAACTCCTGCTGCAGATCAGCTGCAACTCAATGAAATAAGGCATGCGTTTTACAATCTGTTTCCCGGAAACTGGAGTTACTCGATTGCAGACTTAGGCGATATCCTTATGGGGGAGACTCCGAAAGACACCTATTTCGCTGTAACTGAAGTTGTTGAGTCGTTGTTAAAACAACAAATCATCCCCGTAATTGTAGGAGGAAGTCAAGATTTGACCTATGCTCAATATCGGGCATATGACAAGGTTAAACCTATGATTAATATTGTTAATGTGGATAAGAGTTTTGATCTTGGGGACTCCTCAAAACCCATTTCAAATCACAGCTACGTAGGTAAGATAATTTTAGAAAAACCCTATAATTTGTTTAATTACACCACTTTGGGTTTTCAAACGTATTTTAACCCACAAGAAGAAATTGACTTGATGGAAAAACTTTATTTTGAGTTTTACCGCTTGGGAGATTTACGCCAAGATATCACAGGGGTTGAACCAAGTATGCGGGATGCCGACTTGGTCACTGTTGATTTGAACGCTATTAAGTCATCTGAAGTTAGCATCAATCAAAAATTTTCGCCCAACGGATTTGACGGAACCGATATTTGTGCCATATCTCGTTATGCAGGCATAAGCAACAAAGTCACCTCTTTCGGAATTTATGAGTATAATCCGTCCATCAATGACGAGTCCACGAGCATGTTAATAGCTCAAATGATATGGTACTTTATAGAGGGGTTTAACTGTCGTGTTGCAGACGATAATTTTGAAAAAGAAGCCGATTTCAATAAATACACTGTGTTGGTGCAAGACCAAGAGTTGGTATTTCTCAAGAGCTTAAAGACAGGCCGATGGTGGATTGAGACTCCATTTTTACAAACCCCAAATACTAAACACAACAAATATACGTTAATAGCGTGTATGCAAAAGGATTATGACAGCGCTATCGCTGGAGAAATTCCAGAACGTTGGTATAAAGCCTATCAAAAACATTAAATGAAATTTTGTTTAAGTTTTATTTATGAACATTCAAACAAAAAAAAGTTGTATTTGTTAAAATATATAAATAAGTTTACGAACTTTAAAATTGAGGAACAAAGCCTCGAATTGTATACTATGAAGAAATTCGCAATAACAGTCCTTACAGCAGCTTTTGTTTTCAGTTGCGGCTCTAAGGATAAAGGAGAGCTTACCGGTATTAAGGGCAAGCGATGGCATCCAGAAAAACCATATGGAATGAGCCTTATACCTGGTGGTGCGTTTGTTATGGGAAAATCTGACGATGACCTTTTGGACATCCAAGATGCTCCCACAAAAACTGTTACGGTCCGCTCATTTTACATGGACGAAACAGAAATCACCAATAGCGAGTACAGACAATTTGTCAATTGGGTACGAGACTCCATCATTCGTCGCCGACTCGCAATAAAAGCCGAAGAAGAATTAGGCTTTGATGTCACTGAGGGTACTGAAGGTCTGGACGATGGGATCTGAAGATTTTATCCCAAAAGTTTAATTGTTGAAGACGATGGAGGCGATGACGAAGAATTTTCCTACGCTAGATATAGCAACGAAAACTCACTTCTTTACAGCAACATAGACCCCATTCAGGTCGCGCCCCTTGACTGGAATGAAGAGCTCACTTTCGACACCACCGAATATCCAGACGAACCCTATGCCGTTGTTTTGGACGACATGTTTTTACCCATGAATGAATCGTTCAATGGAGAACGGACCTGGGACGTTAGAGAGTTTAAATTTGAATACACAGCCATAGACGTTGATGGTGCAGCAAAAGCGTATGATAGCATTATGAAAGGCATAAAACAGCGTAGCGATTATATTAAAAAGGAAGACGTTTTGGTCTATCCTGACACCACCGTTTGGATTCGAGATTTTGATTATGCCTACAACGAACCGATGCATAACGACTATTTTTGGCATGAAGCTTATGGCGACTACCCAGTTGTTGGAATCACCTGGAAACAAGCAGATGCCTTTTGCCAGTGGCGAACTATTTATAAAAACGGGTATCAAAAATCCAAAGGAAAACAAAACGTCAATAAATTTAGACTACCTTCTGAAGCCGAGTGGGAATATGCCGCACGTGGCGGATTGGAAGGCGCTGCTTTCCCTTGGGGTGGTCCTTATGCCAAGAACGACAGAGGTTGTTTCTTGGCAAACTTTAAACCTTTAAGAGGAAATTATTCTGCAGATCAAGCACTCTACACCGTCGAGGCAGACGCTTACGAACCGAACGATTATAACCTCTATAATATGGCAGGAAATGTTTCTGAATGGGTCCAGTCCTCTTACGATGCATCTTCCTACGATTACTCTTCATCTTTTAACCCTAATGTCAACGACAAAACAAATCCCA
>CAJXUB010000004.1 GCA_913061125.1 uncultured Flavobacteriaceae bacterium | reverse complement strand
TGGCAGATTTAAAAGATTTCGCAGAACAATTAGTAAACTTAACAGTAAAAGAAGTTAACGAACTAGCTACAATTTTAAAAGACGAGTACGGTATTGAGCCTGCTGCTGCAGCCGTAGCTGTAGCCGCTGGAGGTGCCGCTGCTGGTGGTGAAGCTGAAGAGGAAAAAACAGAATTCGATGTAATTTTGAAATCTCCAGGCGGATCCAAACTAGCCGTCGTTAAACTTGTAAAAGAACTTACAGGACTTGGACTTAAAGATGCTAAGGGTCTTGTAGATGACGCACCAAGTGCGATCAAAGAAGGCGTTTCTAAAGATGAAGCTGAAGGCTTGAAAAAATCTTTAGAAGAAGCTGGTGCTGAGGTCGAGCTTAAGTAAGCCCACCGCGCCCACCAAACAATGGTTTAGGTCACAGGATAAGACGTTCTGAGACCTAAACCCTTTTGTGTATAAAGTCATATGCACACCAATTTTTATTTTTTTAATCAATAATTCGTCCGTCGATGTTAGCAAAACAAGCTGAAAGATTAAACTTCTCGTCCATAGTCAATAGAACCGATTACCCGGATTTCTTGGACATTCAGATAAAATCCTTCCAGGATTTTTTCCAGTTAGAAACAAAATCAGATGAAAGAGCCGATGAAGGTCTATTTAATACCTTCATGGAAAATTTTCCCATTACAGACACTCGAAACCAATTTGTTTTAGAGTTTTTGGATTACTTCGTAGATCCACCTCGATACACCATTGAAGAGTGTATAGAAAGAGGATTGACCTATTCGGTACCACTCAAGGCACGTCTCAAACTCTATTGTACAGATCCCGAACACGAAGATTTTGAAACCATCGTTCAAGACGTTTACTTGGGTACTATTCCTTACATGACTCCCAGCGGTACCTTTTGTATCAATGGAGCAGAACGTGTTGTTGTATCTCAATTGCACCGTTCTCCAGGGGTTTTCTTTGGGCAATCCTTCCATGCAAACGGAACCAAACTATACTCTGCAAGAGTTATTCCTTTTAAGGGTTCATGGATTGAATTTGCAACAGACATCAACAGTGTCATGTACGCCTACATCGATCGAAAGAAAAAATTACCTGTCACAACATTATTCAGAGCCATCGGTTTTGAACGTGATAAAGATATTCTTGAAATTTTTGACCTTGCAGAGGAGGTAAAGGTTTCAAAATCGGGTCTTAAAAAAGTTTTAGGACGAAAACTTGCTGCTCGTGTGCTGAATACTTGGCACGAGGATTTTGTGGACGAAGATACAGGAGAAGTAGTTTCCATTGAGCGAAACGAAATTGTTTTGGATCGTGATACCATCATTGATAAAGAAAATACTCTTGAAATTTTGGAATCTGGTACAAAAACCATCTTGTTACACAAAGAAACTTCTCAGCAAGGTGAATATGCCATCATTCACAACACGCTTCAAAAAGACCCAACCAATTCTGAAAAAGAAGCGGTTGAACACATTTACAGACAATTGCGAAACGCCGAACCGCCCGACGAAGAGACGGCTCGAGGAATTATCGACAAACTATTCTTTAGCGACCAACGCTACAATTTAGGTGAAGTTGGACGGTATAGAATGAACAAAAAATTGAATCTTGATATTGGAATGGACAAGCAAGTTCTGACCAAAGAAGATATCATTACCATCATCAAATATCTCATTGAGTTAATCAATTCAAAAGCAGAAATTGACGACATCGATCACCTTTCAAACCGTCGTGTTCGAACAGTCGGTGAGCAGTTGTCTTCTCAATTTGGTGTAGGACTGGCCCGAATGGCTCGTACGATTCGCGAGCGAATGAATGTTCGTGATAACGAAGTATTTACTCCTATTGATTTGATCAATGCCAAGACTTTATCATCGGTTATCAATTCATTTTTCGGAACCAACCAGCTATCACAGTTTATGGATCAAACCAATCCATTGGCCGAAATCACGCACAAACGTCGCTTGTCTGCTCTTGGACCAGGTGGTCTTTCCAGAGAACGTGCTGGTTTTGAGGTTCGAGATGTTCACTACACCCACTACGGGAGATTATGTCCAATTGAAACCCCTGAAGGGCCAAATATTGGATTGATTTCATCACTTTCTGTTTATGCTAAAGTGAATTCCATGGGATTCATCGAAACGCCCTACAGAAAAGTAGAAGATGCCGTAGTTGATATCAAAGGCGATCCAGTTTACCTCAGTGCCGAAGAAGAAGAAGACAAGCTCATTGCACAGGCCAGTATTCCTGTTGACGCTAAAGGTAAAATTACAGTTGATAAAGTCATCGCAAGGCAAGAAGCTGATTACCCCGTTATTGATCCGACACAAGTGGATTACACGGATGTGGCACCGAACCAAATATCATCCATTTCTGCTTCATTAATTCCTTTCTTGGAGCACGACGATGCCAACCGCGCCCTTATGGGCTCCAACATGATGCGCCAGGCCGTACCTCTACTGCGTCCAGAAGCTCCGATTGTTGGAACTGGATTGGAACGTCAGGTGGCATCGGATTCTAGAGTGTTAGTCAACGCAGAAGGCGATGGCGTGGTAGAATATGTTGACGCCGATAAGATTACAATCAAATACAACAGAACCAAAGACGAAGATTTAGTGAGCTTTGATTCAGATACCTATACGTATCCACTTACAAAGTTTAGAAAAACAAACCAAGGAACTTCTGTCAACCTAAAAACCATCGTTAAAAAAGGCGACAAAGTAACCAAAGGTCAAGTCTTGTGTGAAGGGTATGCTACCCAAAATGGAGAATTGGCTCTTGGCCGAAACATGAAAGTTGCTTTCATGCCTTGGAAAGGGTACAACTTTGAAGATGCCATCGTAATCTCTGAAAAGGTGGTTCGGGATGATATTTTCACATCCATTCATATTGATGAATACTCTCTTGAAGTGAGAGACACTAAGCTTGGAAACGAAGAATTAACAAACGATATTCCAAATGTTTCTGAAGAAGCGACTAAAGACCTCGACGAAAATGGAATGATTCGGATCGGAGCTGAAATTAAACCCGGCGATATCCTAATTGGAAAAATTACACCCAAAGGAGAAAGTGATCCAACACCAGAAGAAAAGCTATTACGTGCGATTTTTGGCGACAAAGCAGGCGATGTAAAAGATGCTTCCCTAAAAGCATCACCGTCACTGCATGGGGTTGTTATTGACAAAAAACTCTTCTCAAGAGCCATTAAAGATAAGCGAAAGCGCGCCCAAGATAAAGAAGACATCGCGAAGTTGGAAGATATTTACGATGTTAAGTTTGAGGAACTCAAATCAGTTTTGGTTCAAAAACTCTTCTCAATCGTTGGTGGAAAAACAGCACAAGGAATCTTTAATGACCTTGGTGAAGAAGTGTTTCCTAAAGGAAAAAAATACACCTTAAAAATGCTGAATGCAGTGGACGATTATGCCCACTTGGTTGGTGGTAAATGGACGACCGACTCCAAGTTAAACAAATTAGTCAAAGAACTCATTCACAACTACAAAATCAAAGAGAACGACCTCCAAGGGTCACTAAGACGTGAGAAATTTACAATTTCTGTTGGCGACGAATTACCCGCTGGAATTATCAAACTCGCAAAAGTTTATATTGCTAAAAAACGTAAGCTTAAAGTGGGCGATAAAATGGCTGGACGACACGGTAACAAAGGCATTGTAGCACGTATTGTTCGTCAGGAAGACATGCCTTTCTTGGAAGATGGAACCCCTGTGGATATTGTTTTGAACCCACTTGGAGTACCTTCTCGAATGAATATTGGTCAGATTTACGAAACCGTCCTTGGTTGGGCTGGAAAAGATCTTGGACGAACCTTTGCAACACCAATTTTTGATGGTGCAACACTGGATCAAATCAATGCGCTAACAGATGAAGCTGGAATTCCACGATTCGGACACACTTATTTGTACGACGGTGGCACGGGAGATCGTTTTGACCAACCTGCAACCGTTGGAGTCATTTACATGCTGAAATTAGGTCACATGGTTGATGACAAGATGCACGCCAGATCCATTGGTCCATACTCCCTAATTACACAACAACCGCTGGGTGGTAAGGCCCAATTTGGTGGTCAGCGATTTGGAGAGATGGAAGTATGGGCACTTGAAGCTTACGGCGCATCAAGCACCTTAAGAGAAATCCTAACGGTCAAGTCAGACGATGTCATTGGACGAGCCAAAACATACGAAGCTATCGTTAAAGGCGAGCCCATGCCAGAACCAGGATTACCAGAATCGTTCAATGTTCTTATGCACGAACTGAAAGGATTAGGTTTAGATATTAGATTAGAGGAATAAATTATCATAATATACCATATAAAATGGCAAGAAGACAAGATAATACAGTACAAAAGAAGTTTAACAAAATCTCAATAGGATTAGCTTCACCAGAGTCTATTTTAGCAGACTCTAGAGGCGAAGTTTTAAAGCCAGAGACAATCAATTACAGAACCCATAAACCCGAACGAGACGGCTTGTTTTGTGAGCGAATTTTTGGCCCAGTAAAAGATTATGAATGTGCCTGTGGAAAGTACAAACGCATTCGCTATAAAGGGATCATTTGCGACCGCTGTGGGGTTGAGGTAACGGAGAAAAAAGTACGCCGTGAGCGCGTGGGACACATCAACTTGGTAGTGCCTGTAGCACACATTTGGTACTTCCGATCTCTGCCCAATAAAATAGGATACCTTCTGGGTTTACCTTCCAAAAAGCTCGACATGATTATTTATTACGAGCGCTATGTAGTCATCCAACCTGGTACTGCAATTAATGAAGAAGGTGAGCCGGTCCAAAAAATGGATTTCCTCACGGAGGAAGAGTACCTAAACATCATGGATGCTCTCCCGCAAGAGAATCAGTACTTGGAAGATTCTGACCCCAATAAATTCATTGCCAAAATGGGGGCCGAATGCTTAATTGAATTATTGTCTCGAATTGATTTGGAAGAACTCTCATTCGAGCTTCGGCATAAAGCCAACACCGAAACGTCTAAACAACGAAAAACAGAAGCGCTAAAGCGACTTCAAGTTGTTGAGGCACTGAAAGACGGCAATCAAAACCGTGAAAACAAACCAGAATGGATGATTATGAAAGCCATTCCCGTTATTCCACCAGAATTGCGTCCATTGGTACCGCTAGACGGAGGCCGGTTTGCGACCTCTGACTTGAACGATTTGTACCGTCGTGTCATCATTAGAAATAACCGCCTCAAGCGATTGGTTGAAATTAAAGCTCCAGAAGTTATCCTAAGAAATGAAAAGCGAATGCTGCAAGAATCCGTGGATTCTTTATTCGATAATACCAGAAAATCTTCTGCGGTAAAAACCGATTCAAACAGACCTCTAAAATCACTTTCAGATTCATTGAAAGGAAAGCAAGGCCGTTTTCGTCAAAACCTTCTTGGAAAACGTGTCGATTATTCTGCACGTTCGGTTATTGTGGTTGGACCGGAATTAAAATTATTTGAATGCGGATTGCCAAAAAATATGGCTGCCGAATTGTACAAACCATTCATCATTCGAAAATTAATCGAAAGAGGAATAGTCAAAACCGTAAAATCCGCCAAAAAAATTATTGACAAAAAAGAACCCGTGGTTTGGGATATTCTGGAAAATGTTCTTAAAGGACATCCCGTACTCCTAAACCGTGCGCCAACGCTTCACCGATTGGGCATTCAGGCCTTTCAGCCGAAACTCATCGAAGGCAAAGCCATTCAGCTCCACCCCCTTGTTTGTACGGCTTTTAATGCCGATTTTGATGGGGATCAGATGGCAGTTCACTTGCCTTTGGGGCCAGAAGCAATTTTGGAAGCCCAACTTTTGATGTTGGCTTCGCACAACATTTTAAATCCTGCCAACGGATCGCCAGTAACGGTACCGTCTCAGGATATGGTTCTTGGGTTGTACTATATGACCAAGTTGCGTAAATCCACAAAAGATTTAAAAATCTTGGGTGAGGGCTTGACGTTCTATTCTCCCGAAGAAGTGATCATTGCTTACAATGAAAAACGTGTGGATCTAAATGCTGAGATTCGTGTTCGAACCAAAGATTTTAACGAAGCAGGAGAACTCGTAACGCAACTTATTACAACTACCGTTGGGCGTGTATTATTTAATGAAAAAGTGCCAGAAGCTGCAGGATACATCAACGAGGTTTTAACCAAAAAATCTTTAAGAGACATCATCCATGGAATTTTGAAAGTTACATCTGTTCCAGAAACGGCAGAATTTTTAGATGAAATTAAATCATTAGGATACAATTTTGCATTCAAAGGCGGATTGTCTTTTAGCTTGGGTGATATTATTATACCACAAGAAAAACACACGATGATTGATGCGGCCAACAAACAAGTGGATGGTATTATTGCCAACTACAACATGGGGCTTATTACCAACAACGAACGCTACAACCAAGTTATTGATATTTGGACGTCCACCAATGCCGAGTTGACTGAACTTTCCATGAAGCGTATTCGAGAAGATCAACAAGGGTTCAATTCTGTGTATATGATGTTGGATTCTGGAGCTCGAGGTTCTAAAGAGCAAATTCGTCAGTTGACGGGGATGCGTGGATTGATGGCTAAGCCCAAAAAATCGAATGCTGGAGGTGGTGAGATTATTGAAAATCCAATCCTTTCTAACTTTAAAGAAGGACTTTCTATTTTGGAGTATTTTATCTCAACTCACGGTGCTCGAAAAGGATTAGCGGATACCGCTCTTAAAACAGCCGATGCCGGGTATTTAACCCGTCGATTGGTGGATGTTTCGCAAGACGTTATTGTAAACACGGAGGATTGCGGAACCCTTCGCGGCATCACAGTGGAGCCACTTAAGAAAAACGAAGAAGTTGTTGAAACGCTAGAAGAGCGCATCGTTGGTCGAACCTCTTTGAATGATGTTTACGATCCAATCACTGAAGAACTTTTAGTGGGTGCTGGCGATCATATCAATGAAGTAGTAGCCAAACGAATTGAGGCCTCACCAGTAGAATCTATTGAAGTTCGATCGCCTTTAACCTGCGAGGCCAAAACAGGTATTTGTGCCAAATGTTACGGTAGAAATCTTGCCACAGGAAAAATGGTACAAAAAGGTGAAGCTGTCGGAGTTGTTGCCGCCCAATCCATTGGTGAGCCTGGAACTCAGCTGACTCTTCGTACGTTCCACGTGGGTGGTATCGCTGGAAATATTTCTGAGGAAAATAACTTGACCGTCAAGTTTGACGGAGTAGCCGAAATTGAAGATCTTAAAACTGTAAAAGGAAAAGACAACGACGGTAATGACATTAATATTGTCATTTCAAGAACCTCTGAAATTAAACTGGTAGATAAGAAAACAGGTATTGTACTTAGTACCAATAACATACCTTACGGTTCAACTATTTTTGTTAAAAATGGTCAAAAACTCAAAAAGGGCGATGTGGTCTGTCAGTGGGATCCATATAACGGGGTAATTATTTCAGAATTCTCCGGTAAAATTCGATTTGAAAACATTGAACAAGGCGTTACATATCAAGTAGAAATTGACGAACAAACTGGATTCCAAGAAAAAGTAATTTCCGAATCTAGAAACAAAAAGTTGATTCCTACTCTTCATATAGAAGATGCTAAAGGTGGAGTTTTACGATCCTACAACCTTCCTGTTGGAGCACACTTAATGATTGAGGATAACGAGAAAATTGAAATTGGAAAAATTCTTGTTAAAATCCCACGTAAATCGTCCAAAGCAGGGGATATTACGGGTGGTCTTCCTCGTGTAACCGAGTTGTTCGAAGCTCGAAACCCATCCAATCCAGCTGTGGTTAGTGAAATCGATGGTGTGGTTTCTTTTGGAAAAATTAAGCGTGGTAATAGAGAAATTATTATCGAATCCAAAACAGGAGCGGTTAAAAAATACTTGGTCAAACTTTCCAACCAGATTTTGGTTCAAGAAAACGACTTTGTTAAAGCCGGAATGCCACTTTCTGATGGATCTGTCACACCAAACGATATTCTCAACATCAAAGGCCCATCTGCAGTACAACAGTATCTTGTGAACGAAGTTCAAGAGGTATACCGATTGCAAGGGGTAAAAATCAACGACAAACACTTCGAGGTGGTTGTTCGTCAAATGATGCGAAAAGTACGAATTGAAGATTCTGGAGACACTATTTTCCTTGAAAATCAACTGGTACATAAATCCGATTTTATCGATGAAAATGACGATATTTTCGGTAAAAAAGTGATCGAAGATGCCGGCGATTCGGCAACTCTAAAGGCGGGACAAATTGTGTCAGCTCGAGAACTTCGCGATGAAAATTCAATTCTGAAACGTGAAGACAAGACCCTTGTTTCGGCTCGAGATGCTCGTCCTGCAACAGCAACGCCTATTTTGCAAGGAATCACCAGAGCGTCGTTACAGACCAAGTCCTTCATCTCTGCAGCATCGTTCCAAGAAACGACTAAAGTTCTAAACGAGGCGGCAGTAAATGGTAAGGTCGATTCTTTGGAAGGTCTTAAAGAAAATGTCATCGTTGGTCATCGAATTCCTGCTGGTACAGGGCTTCGAGCGTACGACAACATGATTGTTGGATCTAGTGAAGAATTGGAAAGCTTGATGAAAGCCAAACAAGAAAAAGAGACCTATAATTTCTAAGCGATGAGCGATTCGGAACAAAAACCAAAAGGCCAAATAAACATTGAGTTAGACGCTTCAGTTGCTGAAGGGACGTATTCTAATTTAGCGATTATTAACCATTCGGTTTCTGAATTTGTGGTTGATTTTGTTAATATCATGCCAGGAATTCCTAAAAGCAAGGTGAAGTCGAGAATCATCTTAACGCCACAACATGCCAAACGGTTATCCAAGGCGCTTCAAGATAATGTCAAGCGTTTTGAACAGGCTCATGGTGAGATTAAGGATTACGATAAGCCACCAGTTCCGCTCAATTTTGGGCCTACTGGTCAAGCATAACACAAGAAAAATCCCACAGAAATGTGGGATTTTTTTATTTTTTATGAAAGATGCATGATTTTTCATAATTTAGTAAAAAACCCAAATCATGAAAATTAATAACTTTATGGCCATTTTAGGCCTTTACCTCCTTTTTCAAACGAATACTTTAGCACAGCAAGTTAAGGTCATTGACCACAAAGGAACACTTAAAAACGTAACTTCCAATACGGTTACCATTTCTAATGCATCCCCAAGCAATCCAGTCCTCAGCGATATTTGGTTTGATACAGATAATAATTTAACTAAAATATGGGATGGTAGCAGCTGGAGAGCCATCCAAGCCATAACCTCTAAATCTTTATGGGATACTGATAGTGACACTGCTGTACAAATTGAAGAATCTGTGGATGAAGATCAAATTAGATTTGATACTGCTGGAGTTGAGCGTGTAATCATCAACAACCAAGGAAATGTAGGAATAGCATCGCCGTCACCCAACTTGGACGCAGCTATGGAGTTGGGGGCAACCAACAAAGGATTTTTGCCCAATCGTGTGGCTTTGACTTCCACTAATAGCGCGTTACCTTTGACTGCTCATGTTCTAGGAATGTTAGTCTATAATACAGCCACTGCTGGGGCAGCACCCAATGACGTTGTGCCTGGGTATTATTACAATAATGGAACCAAATGGATCAAATTTGCAACAGGAGGTACTGGAACTAGCGGGTCAAGTCCTTGGTTTGGTTCGGATGATAATCAATCAGCAACTTCCAATACAGAAAATGTTTATATGATGGGAAATGTGGGAATTGGCACTAATAATCCAGGATTTGATCTTGACGTAAATGGAACGATTAGATTGCGAAATTCTGGGTTTGTAAGCTGGGGAGGGACCTGTCAAAATCCAGGAGAAATTCGATTTAATGGTAATCAGTTCTTTGGCTGTGCTTTTAACGCTAGTAATGTATCTACATGGCAGTTATTGTAAAAACACTCTAAAACTCCGAGGTCAAATGAAATTTAATAGAAGGATATTTTTGTTCCGTCATTTGTAGCGAGAATTTAGAGTCGGCTAAAAAGACCAGTTGACCTTGCTTGTCTTTGGCCAAAAAACGTTGTTTTACACGTTTAAAGTCTTTGTATTCTTCACTGGTTTCATCTTCGGGTTGCACCCACGCGGCTTTATGGACATTTAAGTTTTCATAGCTGCATTTGGCGCCATACTCGTGTTCCAATCGGTATTGAATCACTTCATATTGAAGCGCTCCCACAGTCCCGATTACTTTTCGACCGTTAAGGTCTAGAGTAAACAATTGAGCTACCCCTTCATCCATTAGTTGATCTATACCCTTATAGAGTTGTTTGGATTTCATGGGGTCGGCGTTGTTGATGTACCTAAAATGCTCTGGAGAAAAACTTGGAATCCCAGTATAATTTAAAATTTCTCCTTCAGTTAAGGTATCCCCAATTTTAAAATTTCCAGTATCGTGAAGACCCACAATATCGCCAGGGTAGGAGGTGTCCACAATTTCTTTTTTTTCTGCAAAAAAGGCATTTGGACTCGAAAATTTTAATTTTTTATTCTGACGAACATGCAAATAGGGCGTGTTACGTTTAAATTCACCCGAAACAATTTTCACAAACGCCAAGCGGTCGCGGTGTTTGGGGTCCATATTGGCGTGAATTTTAAATACAAAGCCAGAAAACTTTGATTCATTGGGGTCCACAAGCCGTTCTTCACTTTGCTTTGGGCGCGGTGCTGGCGCAATGTCAATGAAACAGTCCAACAACTCTCGAACTCCAAAATTGTTAAGTGCCGAACCAAAAAAGACGGGTTGCAAATGACCCTCCAAATAGGCGTTTTTGTCAAATTTCGGGTAAATACCTTGAACCAATTCTACCTCTTCGCGCAGCGTTTGAGCGGCTGTATCGCCAATAAGTTTATTTAACGTATCATCTGATAAATCAGAAATTTCAACCGTATCTTCAATATCTTTTTTGCTGTCTCCGGTAAAAAGATTTATGTTGTTTTCCCAGAGGTTATAAATCCCCTTAAACTCGTAGCCCATACCGATGGGGAAACTCAGTGGGGTCACCTGAAGCCCAAGTTTTTGCTCTACTTCGTCCAGCAAATCAAAAGCGTCTTTTCCTTCGCGGTCAAGTTTATTAATAAACACGATGATGGGAATATTCCGCATGCGGCATACTTGAACCAATTTTTCGGTTTGTTCTTCCACCCCTTTGGCCACGTCAATGACGACAATGACACTGTCCACAGCGGTAAGGGTTCGGAAGGTATCTTCAGCAAAATCTTTGTGGCCCGGAGTATCTAAAATATTAATTTTTTGATCTTTATATTCGAAAGCCAAAACAGAGGTCGCCACAGAAATACCCCGTTGCCTTTCGATATCCATAAAATCACTGGTAGCTCCTTTTTTTATTTTATTGCTTTTTACGGCACCGGCCTCTTGAATGGCACCACCGAACAATAATAGTTTTTCTGTTAGGGTTGTTTTCCCTGCATCGGGGTGCGATACGATTCCAAAAGTTCTACGGCGTTGGATTTCACTATGAAATGACATTGAACTAATAATTTTGGCAAATATACCACAAATCACTCATGTGTACCCTTTGAATGGCTGTTTTCTAAGTGGTGTTTAATTTACGCCATAATAGATTTTAGCAATTAATTAATATAAAATCATAAATAAGTTGATAGCTTTGTATTATGACTGAAGAACACGTTATACTTGTCAATGAAAACGACGAACCGATTGGGTTAATGCCCAAAATGGAAGCCCACGAAAAAGCAGTGCTTCATCGTGCCTTTTCCGTTTTTATTTTTAATTCAAAAAATGAATTAATGCTTCAACAGCGGGCTGCGCACAAGTACCATTCGCCGTTGTTGTGGACCAACACCTGTTGCAGCCATCAGCGCGATGGCGAGTCCAATATTCAGGCAGGAACACGTCGTTTACAGGAAGAGATGGGTTTTACGACTTCTCTCAAAGAAACCACGTCTTTTATTTACAAAGCCCCTTTTGATAACGGTCTTACCGAACACGAATTGGATCATATTATGGTAGGGTATTACAATGATGAACCTGTGATTAACCCCTGTGAAGTTGCCGATTGGAAATGGATGACCCTCCAAGATGTTAAATCCGATATGGCCACAAATCCAGAAATTTATACGGCTTGGTTTAAAATTATTTTTGATAAATTTTACGATTTTATAAACACCACATATGAAAGTCACCGTTAGCCGAAAAGCCCATTTCAATGCCGCACACCGATTGTATCGCCCAGACTGGAGTTCTGAGCAAAATGATGCTGTTTTTGGGAAATGCAACAACCCTAATTTCCATGGGCACAACTACGATCTTATCGTGAGTGTTACGGGTGAAATTGACCCTGTAACGGGCTATGTCATGGATGTTAAAATTCTAAAAGATTTTATAAAATCTGAAGTTGAGGATGCTTTTGATCATAAAAATTTGAATTTAGATGTCCCTGAATTTAAAAATTTAAACCCAACAGCAGAGAACATTGTTGTGGTTATTTACAATAAACTCAAAGCTGTTTTGGACCAACACCTCGAGTTGGAGGTTACTCTGTACGAAACCCCCCGCAATTTTGTATCCTACGACGGAAAATAGTACAACAACATCTTAGACTCCTTATTTCCATTGTTGTAGCCAATGGCCCTCTAAAAGGTCAGTCTTAAGACTAAAAAAATCATGCAAAGAATGCCGGCTTGTTGGAAGTTTATATTTAAAAATTGATGTAGTTTTGTAAAAATTTAAATCCAAAACCTATGGCTAACATTAGAAATTTAAAAAAAGATATCAATTACGTACTAGGCGATATCATTGAGGCGGTTTACATCTGGGAATCCATCAATCCGGAAAAGGATAGAAAGCAAAGTGAAGCCATAATTGATGAGGCCATTGCTACTTTTGATGATCTTATTGAAAAGGTAAACGCAAAATCTGTTGAAAATCATAAGGCCCATTTCAAGGCCATTACCGATGAGCTGGAAACTAAAGGTAAAGCAATGATTGAGAAAATTAACGCCCTTTAATTCGCTCCTAATAGATTAATTGTCTGATTTAATATCACGTATGTATTGATCCAGCATACGTCCGTATTTTGAATTGGCAATTGTTGGGCTCAAGCTGTTATAAATTGTATCTAGAAATGTAATTTTGGCCGCATAAACATCCGCAAGTGCCACGTAGGGTGCCACCTCGCTGTTACTGTTATTTACAGCAAAATTGATAGTGTAAAGGTATTGACGTTTTAGGTTCATTTCTCTCTGGTTTTCAGAACTGTTTAATAGGCTGTCTTTCCCCAAGCGCTGTGCGTTAAGTGAGGTTTCTAGCAATTCCAACTCTTTGTCTTTGAATCGTACAAGATTGGTATTGTATTCTTCCAAAAGAGCTTGTTGTTTTCCGCCCTCAATTTTTGCGTCTGATGTGAAACGTTTTAGTGTTGTATTTATAGTTGTTGTTCCTGCTGAGTTGGAGAAAAATAAAATGCGTTCGGCATCAATGGCTTCTGAAAGGGTCAAATATAACACTTCAGGCTCCTTTAGGTCACACCCCAATTCAAATTCTTGTTCTTTATTAATAACAATAGAATCGAGTGTAATATAAGCGGTATCTTGAATTTTTTGCAAATACAAGGTTCCCTTTTGAAGCCCCTTGATGTATCCAGAAACAGTAGTGTTGTGTTTTGGTTTCGTCTGGCAAGCGACCACTATCACTGCCAAAATAAACGTAAAAATAGTTCTCATAAGTTAAATTAAACTGTAATAAAAATCAAATATAATTAATCTCAAGCGCCTCCAGAAGCCAGTGCCATCAAAATTGTGCAACCTATAGCAGCAACGGTTCCAATGGCATAGCCAAACACCGCCAAAAGTACGCCAACTGTAGCCAATGACGGGTGAAAAGCCGATGCAACAATGGGTGCGGATGCGGCACCTCCAACATTGGCTTGGCTACCAACTGCCAGGAAAAAATACGGTGCTTTGATGAGTTTGGCCATCACAATGAGAAGTATGGCATGTATGCTCATCCAAACCATTCCGATAAGAATCAGCCCTGAGTTGTCAAAAATTAGTTTTAAATCCATTTTCATTCCAATGGTTGCCACCAAAATATATATAAACACACTGCCCAATTTGCTGGCTCCAGCTCCTTCGTATTGTTTGGCTTTGGTGAAGGATAGTCCAATAGCAACGAGGGTTGATATTCCAATCATCCAAAAGAAAGAAGATCCTAAGAAACTAAAAATATTCCGGGTAGTTTCCGATGAAGAGCTATTGATATAATCTCTGAAAAATGGGGCTAAAATTTCAGCAAAAAAGTGCGAAAAACTCACCGCTCCAAACGCTATTCCCAGCATAACTATAAGATCAGTCAGGCTGGGGTTTCTTTTGATACTTTCTGTAAAATGGGATACGTTTTGTTTTAAATCTTCAATGGCCGAGGTATCGGCTTTAAGCCATTGATTGATGCGTTTTCGTTTTCCAATTCCGATCAGTAGAAGGGCCATCCAAAGGTTGGCTACCACGATGTCAACAAATACCATACCGCCGTATAATTTTGGATTATAGCCATAAATTTCGAGCATGGCTGTTTGGTTGGCTCCACCGCCAATCCAACTTCCAGCTAAGGTTGAGAGTCCCCGCCAGACAGCGTCTGGACCAACTCCGCCAACCGTTTCGGGTGATACTGAGGCTATGATTAAAATTGCGATAGGCCCTCCAACCACAATGCCCAATGTTCCTGTAAAAAACATGATTAGGGCTTTCCAACCCAGATTAAACACCCCTTTTAAGTCGATGCTTAGTGTCATTAGTACCAGAGCTGCGGGTAATAAAAACCGACTGGCGACATAGTACAATGCACTGCTTTTTTTAAGAACATCACCTGATGTTGAGGTCTGTTCCCATTCGGGAGCAATCCAACCCACGGTTGTAAAAACTGCAGGAAGCATATATGCCATAAACAGACCAGGAACTATTTTGTAGAATTTTGACCAAAATCCAGATGTCCTAGATTCAGTGTAAAAAATAAACGCCAACGCAAGCATTAGAAGTCCAAAAACTATAGTATCGTTGGTGAATAGCGGTGAGGTATCAGCCATTTGAGTGAATTAGTTTGAATTTAATTTATTGACGTAAATAAATACAGCGATTAAAAAAATGCCACTGCCTCCCAACACAAGCGGCAGAAACCAACTCCCAAGTCGCGACGTTGTTTCAACTTCAGCTCTCAGTGTTTGTTTTACGATGTACGCAAACAGAATCAAATCAAAAAGATTTACAAAGCGTAATAGTCTGGTGCTAAAACGGTAATTTTTTAAGGCATTTTGCTCAGTTATGGTGATGGTATAATTGTGAAGATGGGGGTATTTTCCTAAAATATAAATTCCAACAAATAACAGACTCATGATTCCCATTAGTAGCCAAATACTTTGTTTTGATCCGAAATGGTCTGCATTCCCTTGAGCATCAAAATGCAGGGGTATGGTCTCTGGAATATTGCTGTAATTCAACACAACGTAGGTCCATATTGCAAAAAAAATAAAAAAAGAAAAACGATCCATCCAAAGGTCAAAGGGAGTTAATGGGACATCAATTCTTGGTTTTTTTTGATTCATGATGTAGAGAATAATTTTTTTGGCACGGTAGTTGTGACTAAGAAAATGTATTATTTAATTTTTTTGTTAGTAATATATTTTGGTTGGTTAGTGGTTAAAGCATCATGAAAATGGTGCTTTTTCCTTTTTTGTGTGAAAGTATTGTTAAACACGACGTAAAGTTAGGGTTTTGGTCGTATGTTTGCAATATAAAGATTGTATTTAATAATACACTTTGGTTGGTTAGTAATGAAAGCACCGTTTCTCGGTGCTTTTTTTATTTTTTTATATTTATTTAAAGTGCATTGATATAGTCCAGCATGGCTTGGGTTACCTCCTCGGCTATGGGCCGATTACTTTCATTGTAAGATTTTGCATTCTCCAAATCGCCCCCTTCAATTTTAACTAAAACATGATTCAAATTTTCCACAACGACCAAGGTGCTGTTTTGGGCATTGCTGTCAAGTAATTTTGCCTCATCAACTCCTACTTGCAAATCTTTTGTTCCATTAATAATCAAGGTTGGAATAGATTGTTCAGATAAAATTTTAGCAGGATCGTATTGCATCCAATTCATCATAAAGGGCTGAATATCCAAATTAAAAATTGATCCGAGTGCAGCAGGAAAATCAGATGTTGTTTGACCTTCTTTCAAAGATTTTAAAACGCGTTTGGTGTCGTCCAAAAACATGGGTGCTGTTTTTGAAATTTGATCCACAAGAATCGCATCAATAGACTTCCCTGCGCCTGCTAACGAAATAAAACCGGATGCGCCACTATCCAAAGCAAGTAACCCTACCAAACTGCCCTGGCTGTGGCCTGCAACCACAATGGTTTCATAGCTTGGCTTAAAATATTCGATTACCGATTTTGCATCTGTTACAAAATCATCAAAACGAATACTGTCATCAATAGTTCCCGTTCGAATTTGCTTAACAATTCGTTTATCGTAACGAAAACTAGCGATGCCAGAATTTGAAAGAAATTCAGCTAATTTTTTTAAGCTGTTATTTTTCATAAACGACTGATTTCCATCACGATCCGTTGGTCCAGAACCCGCTATTAGAATCACCAATTTAGAACGGCTGTCGTTTTCAGGAGTCAATAATGTGCCGTCAATGTGAGCGTTTAGGGTTAAGTCTTTTGACGTAAATTCTTGGGCAAGTAACACCGATGTTGAAGCCCATAAATACATCAAAATAAGTTTAATTTTTTTCATACCATTTATTTTATAATTCGAAACGTTAAATTGATTCGTTCTTTAATGTTTTTTTTAGTTTTTGGAATTTGATGCAACCAATAATGTTGGGTTGTCCCCCTCATGATTAAAAGACTGCCTGGCTCCAAATTTAATTTTAATTTTTGAGTTTTATCATGTCTATGTTTCATATGAAAAGCGCGTTGCGCTCCAAAACTCACAGAGGCGATTACGGGGTTTTCCCCCAATTCCTTCTCATTATCGGCGTGCCAGCCGTTGCTGTCTTGTCCATTTCGATATAAATTTAACAAACAAGTTGTAAATTTCAGTTCCGTAGTGTGATCAATAGAGGTTTTTATGTCCCTCAATGCTGGAGTAAAGGGGTGTGGCTTCATGACGATATTTGAATAGCTGTAGGGCGTATTGTTGTTGGCATATAAAGCCGTTAATCGAGGTTGTGGATACACTTTTCCAAAAACCTTAATATCGTCGTGTTGCCAAGGGGTTTGATCAAGCAAAGTATCAAAATAACGGTTGGATGTTTCCACGTCAAAATAACGTGGATAATAGACCACATCGGCGTCTTTTAGTGCAAAATCATAACATTTTGGTGAGTCAAACCGCATCCTCAGAATTTTTTCTAAATTAGTACAAGTTCTCTACCTATGCAACAAAAGACTATTTTCCTTATCATTTTTGGTGTTTTCTGTACGCTGGGGTTTTCACAATTAACTCTACCTCAAGGGTTTACTGACGTGAAAACAGCCATTCCAGATTTAGAAATTGACTTGCGTTACGCCACTTCAAATAATTTTGTTGGAAAAAAAATTGACGGCTACCAGGCCGAAAAAGCTATTTTGAGCACCGCAGCAGTGAGCGCCCTAGTGGCGGTTCAAAATGAATTGCAATCCATGGGGCTGGGATTAAAATTTTTTGACGGCTATCGACCTCAACGTGCTGTAAATCATTTTATGCGTTGGGCCAAAACCCCCAACGATACCATTATGAAATCCAAATTTTATCCACAAATTCCAAAATCTGAATTGTTTAAACAGCAGTACATCGCTTCCCGTTCGGGCCACAGCAGAGGAAGTTCTGTGGATCTCACAATCATAGATTTCAATACCTGTCAGGAATTGGACATGGGAAGTCCGTATGATTTTTTTGGAGAACTATCCAATCTAGATTACCCTCATTTGACCCGCAGTCAGAAACGCAATAGGGCCTTACTTCAAAACGTCATGTTGAAACACGGCTTTCGTGCGTATGCTCAGGAATGGTGGCATTTTACGCTGAACAACGAGCCGTTTCCAGATACTTATTTCGATTTTGTTATTCAATAAAAAAAGGCGGTTTATGATCCGCCTTTTTTAATCGCAGGGCGATAGCCAAGGGTTTAATTCCCCGAGGCTTGCCTCGAAATGTTTAAAATAGTTTCCTTTGAATACCTCGTGGGCTTGCCCCGAGGCAGTTGATTTCAATTGTTCAAAAAGTTATTTGATCATATCATAACTCCGTTTGATGAAATTGGTGAGGGCTTCCCCTTTCAATAGACCTTGAGAGAGTTGCGCTAAATCTAAACTTTGATTAATTAAACGCTCTCGTTTTTTTGCTGTTTTGGTATTTAAAATATCCCCAACCAATTCAGAGTTTGTATTAACCACAAGATTGTACATTTCTGGCATGTTGCCCATACCAAACATACCGCCCCCACCAGTTTGTTGCATTTCTTTCATGCGACGCATAAACTCCGGTTGAGTAATCATAAATGGCGCTGCATGGCTGTCCATTGCCTCCAACTGAATGATAAATTTCTCTGACGAAATAACAGATTTGAGTTGTTCTTCGAGCTGTGTTTTCTCTTCCTCCGATAATTTTGAAATAGCGGTATCTTCTTTTTGGATAAGCTTATCAATATGATCGGCATCCACACGAGAAAATGAAACGTTCTCTTTGCTGCTTTCCAATTTTTGAATCAAATGAGATACAATTGGAGAATCCAACAACAAGACCTCATAATCCTTCGCTTTTGCAGACTCAATATAGCTGTGCTGCTCCTCTGCATTGGAAGCGTATAAAATGACCAATTTATCATTTTTGTCCGTTTGCTTGGCTTTGATTTTATTGTATAATTCATCGTAGGTGTAGTACGTACCATCAACGGTCGGGAATAGGGCAAAGGCCTCCGCTTTATCGAAGAATTTTTCTTCAGAAAGCATGCCGTATTCGATTACGATTTTAATATCGTTCCATTTGGCTTCAAAATCCTCTCGGTTGTCTTTGAATAATGATTTCAATTTATCGGCCACCTTTTTGGTGATGTAGGATGATATTTTTTTTACGGCTCCATCGGCTTGCAGATACGACCTGGAAACATTCAATGGAATGTCGGGCGAGTCGATTACGCCGCGAAGCATGGTTAAAAATTCGGGAACAATTCCCTCCACATTGTCCGTTACAAACACCTGATTTTGATACAGTTGAATTTTATCTTTTTGGATGTTTAAATCGTTAGTTAACTTTGGGAAATATAAAATCCCAGTAAGATTAAACGGATAATCCACATTCAAATGAATGTTAAAAAGCGGCTCTTCAAACTGCATGGGGTACAATTCTCTGTAAAAGCTTTTATAATCCTCATCTTTTAAATCGGTAGGAGTTTTCGTCCAAGCCGGATTTGGATTGTTGATGATGTTATCTACCGTTATTTTTCGGTGTGGTTCTGTTGTTTCTTTCCCGTCCTTGTCGGTAGTTGTTTTTGGTTCATGCTCCGGATCGTTGATTTCTTTGGTGCCGAATTTAATCGGGACGGGCATGAACTTGTTGTATTTATTCAACAACTCACGAATTCGAGCTTCCTCTAAAAATTCTGTAGAATCCTCTGCGATATGGAGAATAATTTCTGTTCCTCTATCGTTTTTATCACTTTTCACCAGAGTGTATTCCGGGCTGCCATCGCAGGTCCAATGGGCTGCCGGTTCGTCTTTATAAGATTTGGTAAGAATTTCCACTTTTTCAGCCACCATAAACGCAGAGTAAAACCCCAGGCCAAAATGGCCAATGATGCCTGCATCCTCTACTTTATCCTTGTATTGATCCAAAAACTCTTCAGCCCCAGAGAAAGCCACTTCATTGATGTATTTTTGAACTTCGTCGGCCGTCATCCCAATTCCCTGATCGATAAGATGAATTTTCTTTTGGTCTTTATCAATTTTTATTTCAATTTTCGGGTCGCCGTATTCAACTTTTGCCTCACCAATATTGGTTAAATGTTTCAGTTTTAGTGTGGCATCGGTGGCATTACTGACCAATTCCCGTAAAAAGATTTCGTGATCACTGTAAAGAAATTTTTTAATCAGTGGAAAAATATTTTCTACTGATACATTGATGGTTCCTTTGCTCATTGTAGTTTAAATTTGTTAAAGTTAATGTGTTAAACTTCTGTCAAAAAGAGTACCATTTTTAAAAATGTGACAAACTGACATTTTATAAATTTTATATTTGTAGAAATAACAACAAACATACTTCATGTACAATTCAACAATAATAGGGATGGGGCATTACGTTCCAGATAATGTGGTTACGAATGACGATTTGTCGCAACTGATGGATACCAACGACGCTTGGATTCAAGAGCGTACCGGGATTAAAAAACGCCATTGGGCCAAAAAAGGGGATGGCAATACCACCTTTAGTATGGGGCTGAAAGCTGCCGAAAATGCCATAAAAAATGCTGGTATTGACAAAAATGAGATTGATTTTATCATTTTTGCAACCCTTAGTCCAGATTACTATTTCCCAGGTCCTGGAGTTCAAATTCAAGAGGCATTGGGGATTCGTACCGTTGGCGCTTTGGATGTACGGAACCAATGTTCGGGTTTTGTCTATGGCGTTTCAGTGGCCGATCAATTTATCAAAACAGGTATGTACAAAAACGTTCTGGTTATTGGGAGTGAGTTGCAATCTCGAGGGATAGATGTTTCCACAAGAGGTCGGAGCATTTCTGTAATTTTTGGTGATGGAGCTGGTGCTGCTGTTTTGAGCCGAACGGAAGATAATACCAAAGGGATTTTGTCCTCACACTTGCATTCTGAAGGCCAGCACGCTTTAGAGCTGGCTGCAGAAGCACCTGGAATGGGGAAGCGTTGGGTAACAGATATTATTGAAGACAACGACCCGGACGATATGAGCTACAGACCCTACATGAATGGTCAATTTGTATTTAAAAATGCCATACGACGGTTTAGTGAAGTTATTAATGAAGGTTTAGAAACGAACGGTTTAGCGGTTTCTGATATCGATATGTTAGTCCCTCATCAGGCCAATTTACGCATTTCTCAATTCATCCAAAAGAAATTTCAACTTTCTGATAATCAAGTGTTTAATAACATTCAAAATTACGGAAATACGACGGCAGCTTCCATCCCTATAGCCCTTAGTGAAGCTTGCGAACAAGGTAAAATCAAAACAGGCGATGTTGTTGTTTTAGCTGCATTTGGAAGTGGTTTCACTTGGGGAAGTATTATTATGAAATGGTAGGGGAATTGAAAACTTTAGTACTAGGGGCTTCTTTAAATCCAGAGCGGTATTCCCATAAGGCCATCCATTTGTTGCGTCAAAAGGGTTTTTCAGTTCATGCCTTTGGTTTAAAGCCCGGTCGAATATCTGATGTTGACATTGATACGTCCTTTAAACCCTACAGCAATATTCATACGGTTACACTTTATCTTAATCCCAAAAGACAACGGGACTATATGGACTACATTTTAAGTCTAAATCCCAAACGTGTCATCTTTAATCCAGGTACCGAACACCTTGAATTTTACAACTTACTGGAAAACTACAACATTCCTTTTGAAGTTGCATGCACGCTGGTTTTGTTATCTACGAATCAATACTAATCCTAAGAAAGTCAACAACCCGTTGAGGGGCAGCAGTTCATAGCCAATCACATAGCCCCCAAGTTGTTCGGGCGGGATTTGGCCCAGGCCGTATGAAATCCCAACCGCCATGAGAGCCACCAGCCAAACATACTGATCTTTAATCGTGTAATTTGTAAAAATTCCAAAAGCGAACAAGCCCAATAGTGGGCCGTAGGTGTACGTTGACACTGTGAGTAGACTGTCAATAACGTTGGAATCCAAGATGTGTTTAAAGCCAATAATTACCCCAACAAGCAATATACTCATGCCGATATGGGTTTGCTTTCGAATCCGTTTTTGCTCGATTTCTGTGTGATTTTTAAAATTTAAAATATCAATACAAAATGAGGTTGTAAGCGATGTCAATGCGCTGTCGGCGCTACTGTAAGCTGCTGCAATCAACCCTAGGACAAAAGTACAGGCCAGGGTTAGCCCCAATCCGCTGTTTAGGGCAATTTCAGGAAACAACAAATCCGTTTTTGGTTGTCCATCCATAAGTGGTAATGCTATTCCAAAGCGTTCGGCGTAAATAAACAAAAGGGCTCCCAGCAATAAAAATAAAAAGGTAACAACCGTGAGTACAACACTAAACCAGAGCATGTTTTTTTGAGCGTCTTTTAAATTTCTACAGGTCAGATTTTTTTGCATCATATCCTGATCCAGCCCTGTCATGCAAATGGTGATAAACATTCCTCCAAAGAAAGATTTAAGAAAATGGTCTCTGGCTAAAATAGTTTCCGTTCGAAACATGGAACTGTAACGATTTAAATCTTCTGAATTTAAAAATTCTGTAAAACTCCAACCCAATTTATCTGTGATCAAATAAATCGAGAGGATAACCGCGCAAATCATAAAAAGTGTTTGAAGCGTATCGGTCCACACGATTGTTTTTATACCCCCTCTGTTTGTGTAAACCCAAATCAAGAGAATTGATAAAATCACCGTAACTTCAAAAGGAATATGCCACTGTTCAAATACAAATTGATGCAATACAATGGCTACAAGGTACATGCGAAATGCGGCCCCTAAAACTCGAGAAACGAAAAAGAAAAATGCCCCAGTTTTGTGACTGACACGACCGAATCGTTGTTGCAGATATTCGTAAATTGAGGTTAGATTTAATTTGTAATAAATGGGCAGCAACACAAAGGCCACAACAATATATCCGGCTATGTACCCCAAACACACTTGAAAGTAGCTAAACTGCGAACTTTGGACCCAGCCCGGGACAGAGATAAAGGTTACTCCAGATAGCGAAGCTCCAATCATTCCAAAAGCAACCAAATACCATGGGGATTGTTTTCCAGCTTTAAAAAAATCGGTATTGCTGTCATTTTTTCCGGTCAGCCGTGCAATGATGACAAGAAATATAAAATATACCAAAGTGAGCAGTAAAATATGTTGTCCTTTCAAAGCAATAAATTTATATTTGTAGAGTTTTTGTGCCTAGTGAAGGCCCGGCTCAAAAGTAAAGTTTTCTAAGATAAACCCGTAAAATCTTGCCCCGTTTTTACTTATTTTTTGAAAAGGGACCATAAAATAGGATCTCAAAGCATTGAATTAAAACGAATTAACTCATGGAATTTTCATCAAAATTGTTGCAAAATGCAGTAGATGAGGTAGCGCAATTGCCAGGAATTGGGCGCCGTACAGCACTGCGATTGGTGTTGCATCTGATGAGACAACCCGAGTCGCAAACGCAACTCCTTTCCAAAGCACTGACCGAAATGAGAGCGAATATCAACTTTTGCACCAATTGCCACAACATTTCCGATACCGAAATATGTGATATTTGTTCGAATCCCAACCGAAATAAACAAACCATTTGTGTGGTTGAAGACATCCGCGACGTGATGGCCATAGAAACTACCGCCAGTTTTAAAGGATTGTACCACGTGCTGGGGGGTAAAATATCGCCAATGGATGGCATAGGACCAAACGATTTAAACATTCAAAGTTTAGTAGACAAAGTGACATCGGGAGACGTGAAAGAACTGATTTTTGCTTTAAGCTCCACGATGGAAGGCGATACCACCAATTTTTACATCTACAAACAAATTCAACACACCAACGTGGTTTGTTCAGCCATTGCAAGAGGGATTTCCGTAGGCGACGAGCTAGAATATGCCGATGAGGTTACCCTCGGTAGAAGTATAACCAACAGAGTGCCATTTGAGGTATCTCTAAAATCCTAATTATTGAAGCTTTCGGTTGTCATTTTAAATTATAATGTGCGCTATTTTTTGGAGTTGTGCCTTCAAAGTGTTACCGCTGCACTAGAGGGAATTCCATCCGAAATTATTGTAATTGACAACGACTCCAAGGACAACAGCTGTGCCATGATTCAAACCAAATTTCCCAACGTTATTGTGATTGAAAACCAAAATAATATTGGATTTTCAAAAGCCAACAATCAAGCGGTAAAACAAGCCAAAGGCGAGTTTATTTGTATTTTGAACCCAGATACAGTTGTGTCTGAAGACACGTTTCATAAAGCCATAAAATTTGCAGAGGGCAAATCCAATTTAGGAATTGTGGGGTGCAGAATGATTAACGGCTCCGGCCAATTCCTTCCAGAAAGCAAGCGGCATGTTCCAACCATCAGAATTGCCTTTCAGAAATTGATGGGGTTTTCCAAAAATTACTACGCCACAACTGTTCCCGAAAACTCCTCTTGCGAAGTTGATGTTTTGACTGGTGCGTTTATGCTAATGCAACGCGAACTTTACCAGTCGTTGGAGGGGTTTGATGAAGATTTTTTCATGTATGGCGAAGACATCGATTTGTGCTATCGTGTGCAAAAATCAGGGTATAAAAATTACTATTTTTCTGACTCGACTATTATTCATTTTAAAGGCGAAAGTACCTTAAAAAACAAAACGTATTTTAAATGGTTTTACGGTGCCATGCAATTGTTTCACGACAAGCATTTCAAATCCAAAAAAGCCGTCAGTTTTGCCGTACGAATAATCACAGAATTATTACCTCGCGTTTTGCCTAAGTTGGATTTGAAAAAATCCAACCCACCCAATTCTAAATCCGTTTCGATTCTGCAACCCCATTCTGAAGCCTCCTGGTTATCACGCATAGAAGTGCATTCTGTTTCCAACACGGATGAATTGAGAAAAAATCAAAAAATAGATTTGGTGTTGGATACCACCTGTCTAACATTTAAACAAATTATTCATCACATTAACACTTACAAAACGCCAAATGTATCGTTCAAAATATGGCCTAAACACACCACCTATTGCGTTGGAAGTGACGTATCCAATCGCCGAGGCGAGGTTATTCATTTTGACCGCTTTGAATACAGAACCTATTTTTAAACAATTGAATATATCGACAATTTTCTTTAATTTTGCCAACCATACAAGACCCAAACAAACGTGCACATATGGCAAAATTTGAGCTGAAACTTCCCAAGATGGGCGAAAGCGTTGCAGAAGCAACCATCAATGCATGGTTAAAAAACATTGGCGATTCTGTGGATGTGGATGAATCCGTGGTTGAAATCTCTACTGACAAGGTCGATAGCGATGTTCCAAGCGAGGTTAGCGGAATTTTGATAGAAAAAAAATTTGACGTGGATGCTGTGGTTCAAGTTGGCCAAACCTTTGCTGTGATTGAAACAGGCGATGGCGATAGCCCTCAAGAAATCACAAAAAACGAAACACCAATGTCTGAACCGTCCCCGGACGAAATCCTTCCAACGCCCGAGGTGGTCGCCAAAGTGGAACAACCCCTTAGCGAAGCTAAATCCATTACCACTCCAATCAGCTCTAACGGGTCACGATTTTACTCTCCACTGGTAAAAAATATTGCCAAAAAAGAAGGTATTTCCCAAGCAGAATTGGATCAAGTTTTTGGAAGTGGAAAGGACGGGCGAGTTACCAAAAAGGATATTTTGACCTATTTAAAAAACCGCTCCGCTGAGGTGGCATCTCCAGTTTTAAAATCACCAGCAGTTTCAGAATTTCCTGCCCCAGTTGTTCCACCAGTCCAGCGCGGTGAGGATGAAATTATAGAAATGACCCGTATGGGAAAACTCATTTCGAAGCATATGCTTAATTCCATTCAAACGTCTGCTCATGTGCAATCTTTTATTGAAGTTGATGTTACCAAAATTTGGAATTGGCGTCAGAGGGTAAAAGCCCAATTTCAAAATCAAACTGGAGAAAAAATTACATTTACTCCCATTTTTATGGAGGCCGTAGCCAAGGCATTAACCATTCATCCAATGCTTAATATTTCCGTGGAAGGAGAAACCATTATCAAACGCAAAGCCATAAATCTTGGTATGGCAACAGCACTAGCCGACGGAAATCTTATTGTTCCAGTCATCAAACATGCCGACCAATTGAACCTTATGGGGATGACCAAGCGGGTGAATGATTTGGCCAATCGCGCCAGAACGAACCGGCTTAATCCAGATGATATTCAAGGTGGAACTTACACGGTGACTAACGTTGGAAGTTTTGGGAGCATCATGGGGACTCCCATCATCAATCAACCTCAAGTGGGTATCTTGGCTCTTGGCGCCATTCGAAAAGTACCAGCAGTGATTGAAACTAATGCCGGTGATTTTATAGGAATTCGTCAGAAAATGTTCCTTTCGCACTCCTACGACCACCGCGTGGTAAACGGCGCTTTGGGCGGTCAATTTCTTAAAACAGTCAAAGATATTTTGGAATCTTGGGACGAAAATCGAACGATTTAAAATTATGCAACTTAACTTAACAAAACCCCTTTGTTTTTTTGATCTAGAAACAACAGGAATTAATATTACATCGGACAGAATTGTCGAAATTTCCATTTTAAAAGTCTTTCCAAACGGAAAAGAAGAAAATAAAACTTGGCGGGTAAATCCAGAGATGCCCATTCCAGCTCAAGCCACAGCGGTTCACGGGATTACCAACGAAAATGTAGCCAATGCACCTACATTCAAGACGTTAGCCAAAGAGGTTTACACCTGGATTAAAGATGCGGATCTTGGCGGTTTCAATTCCAACCGATTTGATATACCACTTTTGGCAGAAGAATTACTTCGTGCTGGGATTGATTTTGACATGAAGAATCGAAAGTCCATTGATGTTCAAACCATTTTTCATAAAATGGAACAACGTACCTTGTCGGCTGCACTAAAATTTTATTGCGACAAAACTTTGGATAATGCCCACAGTGCCGAAGCCGATACCATAGCGACGTACCACGTTCTAAAAGCCCAATTGGACCGTTATGACGAGCTTGAAAACGATGCACAATTCTTAGCAGAATTTAGCACCAGACGAAAATCGGCCGACTTTGCGGGATTTATTGGATTTGATGCGGATGGCGACGAGTGTTTTTCTTTTGGAAAACATAAAGGCAAAAAAGTCACCGAAATTCTACAACACAATCCCGGATATTTTGGATGGCTTTTGGACGCCGATTTTCCGTTGTACACCAAAAAAGTTCTGACCAACATAAAACTTCGATCCTTAAATCAGAAATTGCCGTAGATGAAACTCATTTGCATCGGTCGAAATTACAGCAATCATATTGCTGAATTGAAAAATGAAACACCCACAGAACCGGTGGTTTTTCTCAAACCTGACTCGGCAATTTTACTAAAGAATCAACCCTTTTTCATTCCCGATTTCTCAAAGAACGTACAGCATGAAGTGGAAGTTTTGGTAAAAATCAACAAAGTTGGAAAACACATCGCATCAAAATTTGCTCACAAATACTACAACGAAATAGGGCTTGGGATCGATTTTACGGCAAGAGATTTGCAACAAACGCTTAAATCCAAAGGGCTACCTTGGGAAAAAGCTAAAGCTTTTGACGGCTCGGCTGTGGTAGGACGTTGGGTGCCCAAATCAACGTATGGAAATCTAGCAGCATTGCCTTTTAGTTTGAGGAAAAATAACGCGGTTGTTCAGTCGGGTAATACCAAAGATATGCTCCTCGCTATCGATGATATTATCGCTTATGTGTCTCAATTTTTTACGTTAAAAATTGGGGATATCATATTTACAGGGACTCCAGCAGGCGTGTCAGCTGTTGAGGAAAATGATGTCTTGGAGGGCTACATTAAAGAGGAGTTGTTTTTTTCAATTAAAGTAAAATAAATGAAGGCCGAAATTATAACTATTGGGGACGAAATTCTGATTGGTCAAATTGTTGATTCCAATTCGGCCTACATTGCAAAATCTCTCAATAATATCGGAATTTCGGTGTACCAAATTACTTCAGTTCAAGACGATAGAATACATATATTAAAGGCCTTGAAGTCGGCACAAAAACGCGTAGATTTTGTTCTAATGACTGGAGGCTTGGGCCCTACTAAAGACGATATTACCAAAACTACATTAGCAGAGTATTTTGAAGACACTTTAGTCCAAAATACCAAGGTGGTTGAGCATATCAAAAATCTGTGGAAAAAATACATCAAACAGCCCCTTTTGCAGGTTAATCTAGATCAAGCATTGGTGCCTTCCAAAGCCACAGTTCTTATGAATAATTCAGGGACAGCACCTGGGCTATGGATGGAGAAAGATGGGACGGTCTTTATTTCGATGCCAGGCGTTCCTTTCGAAATGAAAGCCCTGATGAGGAATGAAGTTTTACCCCGATTGTCAAAAACCTTTAAACTTCCTTTTATTCTTCACAAGACCATTCTCACCTATGGTTTAGGTGAAAGTGTCATCGCCGATCGGATTTCGGATTGGGAAAATCAGCTTCCGAATTCAATCAAATTGGCCTATTTGCCCAACCTTGGTCGTGTGCGATTGCGCTTGTCTTCCAAAGGATTTGATAAAGCTAAAGTTCAAACCGATATTCAAGCTCAGATTGATACACTTTTACCACAAATTTCTGATATTTTTGTGGGTTTTGAAGACAATAACTCCATAGAACAAATAATTGGGAAACAGTTGGTTAAAATGGGGAAAACGCTGTCCGTTGCCGAGAGTTGCACGGGCGGAAAAATTGCTTCAAAATTTACAGCCCATGCTGGGGCCTCGGCGTATTTTCTTGGAAGTGTTGTGGCCTACGATTCTAGCGTAAAAAGACACATTTTGGGGGTTACAAGTGCTAGCATTCAGCGGCACTCTGTGGTGAGTGCTGAGGTAGTTGAAGCCATGGCCATAGGGGTTCAAAAGCAATTTAATTCTGATTATGCCATCGCAACCACAGGGAATGCTGGGCCCACCAAAGGCGATTCCAATGCCGAGGTGGGTACTGTTTACATTGCAATTGCGACTCCCAAGACGGTTTATTCGCAGCATTTTGTATTTGGTAAACAACGAGAGCGTGTGGTGACCAAGGCGGTCAATATGGCACTGACCATGATGCAAAAAGAAATTTTTAAAAATTGATATTTAAAATTTGCGAACTTTAGAAGATTTCGTATTTTTGCACCTCGTTTTGAGCTATCAAAACAATAAAATTAAAAATCATGTCAAGAATTTGTGAACTTACGGGAAAGAAAGCAATGGTAGGGAACAATGTATCGCACGCGTTGAACCGAACCAAGAGAAAGTTTAATGCCAACCTTATCAAAAAGCGTTTCTACATTCCTGAAGAAGATAAATGGATCACTCTTAAAGTGTCCGCTTCTGCGCTTAAAACGATTAATAAAATCGGTATTTCGGCAGCAATTAAACAAGCAAAATCTAAAGGATTTTTAAAATAAATCAACCTAAAGCGTACGCATTATGGCAAAAAAAGGAAATAGAATTCAGGTTATTTTGGAATGTACAGAGCACAAAGCTTCTGGGCAAGCTGGGACTTCTCGTTATATCACAACGAAAAATAAAAAAAACACCCCAGACCGTATGGAGATTAAAAAATTTAATCCCATCCTGAAACGCATGACGGTTCACAAAGAAATTAAATAATCCGAAATTTTAAAGAATTTCAGAATACTATACATCATGGCAAAGAAATCAGTAGCATCACTTCAAACAGGGTCCAAGCGTTTGACCAAAGCGATTAAGATGGTAAAATCTCCAAAAACCGGAGCATATACTTTTGTAGAGTCAATTATGTCCCCAGATAAAGTCAATGATTTTCTGAACAAGAAATAAGTATTGTTCCAAAAATTTTTTAAAGCTGCTTTTCTCAAAGCGGCTTTTATTTTTTAGTTATATTGCATCCCATCTACCAAGAATAAAATTAATGTCTGATTACCCGTATGAGTTTTTTTAAAAACATATTTTCCTCTGAAAAAAAAGCCACTCTCGACAAAGGATTAGAAAAATCCAAATCGAGTTTTTTTGACAAATTAGGCAAAGCAGTTGCCGGAAAATCGAAAGTAGACGATAGCGTTTTAGACGACTTGGAGGAAGTTTTGGTCACCAGCGATGTTGGTGTGAATACCACTTTGAAAATTATTGATCGAATTGAAGAAAGAGTCTCTCGAGATAAATATTTGGGAACAACAGAGCTGAATGTCATTTTACGAGAAGAAATTGCGGCATTACTCTCTGAAACGCACAGCGGTAATGCGACCGATTTTTCAATTTCTACAAAATACAAACCCCATGTCATCATGGTTGTTGGAGTTAACGGTGCAGGGAAAACAACGACCATCGGAAAACTGGCCCATCAGTTTAAAAAACAAGGGCTAAACGTGGTTTTGGGTGCTGCGGACACCTTCCGAGCCGCCGCCATTGACCAATTGCAAGTTTGGGCCGATCGAGTTCAGATTCCTATCGTCAAGCAAAATATGGGTAGTGACCCCGCTTCCGTCGCTTTTGATACCCTTCAAAGCGCAACGAGTTCCAATGCAGATGTGGTCATTATTGACACCGCAGGACGATTGCACAACAAAGTCAATTTGATGAATGAGTTAACCAAAATAAAACGCGTCATGCAAAAGGTGGTCCCTGATGCACCACACGAAGTGCTATTGGTTTTGGATGGTTCCACCGGTCAAAATGCTTTCGAACAGGCCAAGCAATTCACAGCTGCAACGGAAGTTAATGCATTGGCTGTTACCAAGTTAGACGGAACTGCAAAAGGGGGTGTGGTTATTGGAATCAGCGATCAGTTTCAAGTTCCTGTGAAATATATCGGCGTAGGTGAGGGAATTGAAGACCTTCAAGTGTTTAATAAATTTGAATTTGTCGATTCATTTTTTAAATAATTAAAATGAAAAAAATAGTAGTACTCAGTATAATTGGCCTGCTTTTGGGGTGTAAAAATGAGGGTTCAAAAAGCGAAACCAATTTAAGGGATATTTCAGAAAAATCGTTTCGAACCTTTAAGGTCGAAGACTCGAAGTTTATCAATTTAGACAACTTTTGGGCTCCCTTCGAAAATCAACTTTCGGAGTTTTCTCCAGAGAGATACCACCGACTGGAACCTCTAATTTTGAACCAAGACATCCCTACCATACAAAAGCATATTGACAACGGTAAATTTAACTACGAAACTTTAGTGACCTTTTATCTGTACCGAATAAAGGCATTTGATCGAGACAATGAAAAATCGCTAAATTCTGTGATTTCATTAAATCCTAATATTCTTGACCAAGCCCGCGAAATGGATAAAAATCGTCCTTCAGATCTTAGCAATACCTCGATTTACGGCATGCCTATTTTACTGAAAGATAACATCAATGCCAAAGGTTTAGTGACAACAGCTGGCGCTGTGGCTCTTATGAAAAACAGAACAGATGATTCTTTTTTAAGCAAACAGCTCAAGGCCTCAGGGGCCTTAATTTTGGGTAAAGCCAACTTGAGTGAGTGGGCGTATTTTTTCTGTGGCGATTGCCCAAGCGGTTACAGCGCTGTGGGGGGACAAACGTTTAATCCCTACGGTCGTAAATCGCTTGACACGGGCGGTTCCAGCTCGGGAAGTGCAGTGGCAGTGGCAGCCAATTTTTGTGCTGCGGCCATTGGTAGTGAGACCTCGGGGTCTATTTTATCGCCCTCGAGTCAGAACGGCGCTGTGGGGCTAAAACCAACCGTAGGAACGGTAAGTCGAAGCGGTATTGTTCCGATTTCAAGTACTCTTGATACTGCTGGTCCAATATCAAAATATATAATAGATAATGTATTGCTCTATAATGCCATAATTGGATACGACTCAAATGATTTTAAATCCAAAAGAGTTCCAAACATTGATCTAGAAGCTATTCAGACTCATCACTTAAAAGGAAAACGTTTTGGAGCCATTCAAGAGCTAATGAAAGACACCTTGTATGCCACCGCCATCGAAATTTTAAAATCCCGCGGGGTTGAAATCGTTGCTGTGGAACCTCAAAAGCAAGATTTACCAGGATTTTTACGACTTCTGAATTTGGACATGAAAACAGACTTGCCTTTGTATTTCAACAAACATGCTAATGTAAATCTTCCATACGAGGGTGTTCAATCCATAATTGATTTCAATGAAAAAGACAGTGTGGCAAGAGCGCCTTATGGGCAACTGTTGTTTAGAGGAATTGTGGCCGATACAGCTTCAACACAAGAATTTGAGGACATAAAATACACCCTAAAATCAAATGGGCGAAAATATTTTAATGATGTAATGATGCGTTATCGGTTAGATGGGTTACTTTCTATAAACAACTATCATGCTTCTTACGCCGCTGTTGCAGAATATCCGGCATTAACCGTTCCGATGGGCCTTACGGAAAAGGGGGAGCCAAAGGGGCTAACTTTTATTGGAAAACCTTTCCAAGAGAGTGACCTTTATACATGGGGCTATGTTTTTGAGAAATTCGCTAAACAGAGACCAGAACCCTTCAATTATCAATAGTTGATGAGAACCAAATCACGAAAAAAAAATACGATCAATGTAGTCACTTTAGGGTGCAGCAAAAATGTCTATGACAGTGAGGTCCTGATGGGGCAACTCAAAGCCAACGGTAAGGCGGTAGCCCACGAAGAAGAGGGCAATATTGTGGTCATCAATACCTGTGGATTCATCGATAATGCCAAAGAGGAAAGCGTCAATACCATTCTGGATTTTGTTCAAAAAAAAGAAGCAGGTGAGGTCGATAAAGTATTTGTAACGGGATGTTTAAGCGAACGCTATAAACCCGATTTAATTGAAGAAATTCCTGATGTAGATCAATACTTTGGTACCACAGAATTGCCTCAACTTCTCAAAGCTTTAGGGGCCGACTACAAGCACGAGCTTATCGGAGAACGTTTAACAACAACCCCAAAAAATTATGCCTATCTCAAAATTTCAGAGGGTTGCGATCGCCCTTGCAGTTTTTGTGCCATCCCTTTGATGCGTGGTAAACACCGATCCAAACCCATCGAAAGCTTGATTATTGAGGCCGAAAAATTAGCTGCCAATGGCGTCAAAGAATTGATTTTAATTGCACAAGATTTAACCTATTATGGATTGGATTTGTACAAAAAACGAAACCTTGCCGAACTGTTAAAAGCGTTGGTAAACGTTGATGGGATTGAGTGGATTCGTTTGCACTATGCGTTTCCAACGGGTTTTCCAATGGACGTTTTAGAGGTCATGAAACATGAGCCCAAAATTTGCAATTATTTGGACATCCCTTTGCAACATATTTCAGATCAAATTTTGAAGAGCATGCGACGGGGAACCACCCAAGAAAAAACAACCAAATTACTTCAAAAATTCCGTGAAGCGGTCCCCAATATGGCTATTCGAACCACATTGATTGTGGGCTATCCCGGAGAAACCGAAAAAGATTTTCAAACCCTCAAACAATGGGTCGAAGCCATGCGTTTTGAGCGGCTGGGTTGTTTTACTTATTCTCACGAAGAGAATACCCATGCCTATAATTTGGTGGACGATGTCCCTCTAGAGGTTAAACAGGCCCGAGCCAATGCAATTATGGAATTGCAATCCCAAATTTCTTGGGAACATAATCAAGGTAAAATTGGTCAAACCCTAAAGGTTGTGATTGACCGCAAAGAAGGCCAATATTTTATTGGACGTACCGAGTTTGACTCCCCCGATGTTGATAATGAGGTGTTGATAGATGCCTCTAAAGTGTATCTCAAAACTGGCGAATTTGCCACAGTCACCATTACCGATGCTGCCGATTTTGATTTATACGCAGAAGTGGTGTGATTTTTTGCAATAGAATTAATCAATTATCTTTACCTACAATTTAACAGCAAGGCATGTCGTCGTCGTTTATTTCATATCAAACCACAGGAACTTTACCGGCATTGGTACAAGAGCTGATGGACATGAACCCCTTGTTGGAGCCGTTTTATAAAGCCCCTCCAACCTTGGACCATTTTGGTTCCCAAATGACGGCAAAAACCGCTAACTATACTGAACAACACAGGATCATTTTAGCCGAAAGGTTGCATGCCCAATACAATCATCTGAAACCCAATTCTTCAATAAAAGCACAAATTGATGCCTTAAAACAGGCCAATACTTTTACGGTAACTACGGGACATCAATTGAACCTAATGGGCGGGCCTTTGTTTTTTTTGTATAAAATTATTTCGGTAATTAATTTAGCAAACACCCTTAAGGCGAATTACCCCAATAGTAACGTTGTTCCTGTATTTTGGATGGCCTCTGAGGATCACGATTTTGAAGAAATCAACCATTTTTATTTTAAAGAACATCGATTGGAATGGCACCGCCTCTCCAACGGCCCTGTGGGACGATTATCAACCTCTGAATTGCAAACAGTTTTTAATCAGTTTTCAAAACAATTGGGAACGACCGCGTATTCAAATGATTTAAAAATAATGTTTGAAACGGCCTATTTAAAGTCCAACAATTTGGCCGATGCCACACGAGCTTTGGTGCATCAAATATTCGGGGACGATGGACTTCTTGTTATTGACGGCGACGATGCGGATCTTAAGCGGTTGTTTGTTCCAACGCTCTCGGACGAACTCTCCAATAAAGTGGTTTTTAATCAAGTAAACACCACTAATAAAGCCCTGAAATCCATCCATAAATCATTTAAAATACAAGTCAATCCAAGACCTATCAATTTATTTTACACCACTGATAATTCCAGAGCGCGAATTGAAGAAAAGGACGGAATTTTTAGGGTTTTAGACACCAATTTGAAATGGGATTTAAAAGGTATTTTGAAGGAATTGGAAACCCACCCCGACCGATTTTCGCCTAATGTATTGATGCGCCCCCTGTATCAAGAAACCATTTTACCCAATTTGTGTTATGTGGGTGGTGGGGGAGAATTGTCGTATTGGTTGCAGCTTAAATCAACTTTTGACTGCTGGAATATTACTTTTCCGCTATTATTGCACCGCAATTCTGCACTTATTATCTCAAAAAAGCAAGAAGAAAATTTGGAGAAATTACAATTGACCACAGCTGATTTATTTGCATCCCGCGACAAATTGGCCAAAACCTTGATTGGTTCTCAACCCCAACTCATCGATTTTACTCAACAGAAGAACCATATTAAACAGCAATTTAAAGCCCTTTACTCTGTTGCCAAACAAACAGATGCCTCCTTTTTGGGAGCAGTTTCGGCCCAAGAACAAAAGCAAATTAATGGCCTAATGAACTTAGAAAAACGACTGCTAAAAGCCGAAAAACGAAAGCACAAAGCTCAAATTGACAAAGCACTTGCGCTGCAATCGATGTTATTTCCAGAGGGGAATTTACAAGAAAGGCGGATTAATTTTTCTACCTTTTATGCTCATTATGGCCAGAGTTTTATTGAAACCCTAAAATTAGAACTCGATCCTTTTCAACAAGGATTTACCACAATTTCTTTATAAATTTTAATACTAATTTGATATAGAATTTAGAGATAAATAGTACTTTTGGGCATGCAACATGATAAGGTTCTCATTCTCGATTTTGGTTCGCAATACACCCAGCTCATAGCACGACGTGTTCGCGAACTTAACATTTACAGCGAAATCCATCCCTACAACAATTTTCCTAAACAATTGGACCATTACAAAGCCGTCATTCTATCTGGTAGTCCACAGTCTGTTCGAGGCGACGACGCGCTGCATCCCGACTTGTCTGAAATTCGGGGTAAAAAACCTGTTTTGGCGGTTTGTTACGGGGCCCAATATTTAGCTCATTTCTCTGGAGGAAATGTCGCGCCATCAAACACCAGAGAATACGGTCGTGCTAATTTGTCATACATCAAAAAAGACGCCTTTTTTGAGGATATTTCCGAGGGCAGTCAAGTATGGATGAGCCATAGCGACACCATTAAAGTCTTACCCACCAACGGGGTATTATTGGCCAGTACCCGCGATGTTGAAAATGCGGCTTACAAAATTGAAGGTGAAACGACCTACGCCATCCAATTTCACCCTGAAGTGTACCATTCAACAGATGGAAAAACACTTTTGAAGAATTTTTTGGTAAACATAACGGGGTTCAAACAAGACTGGACACCAGATTCTTTTGTGGAAGAAACCGTAGCCGAACTTAAAGCCAAACTTAAAAACGACAAAGTTGTTCTTGGACTTTCTGGAGGAGTCGATTCAACGGTTGCTGCAATCCTTCTACACAAAGCCATTGGCGACAATTTATTTTGCATTTTTGTCAATAACGGACTGTTGCGTAAAAACGAGTTTACAAGTGTACTGAAGCAATACGAGGGTATGGGTCTAAATGTGAAAGGTGTCGATGCCTCGACCCGTTTTTTGGAGGCCCTTTCAGGGATTGATGATCCCGAAAAAAAACGAAAAACCATTGGCCGCGTTTTCATCGAAGTTTTTGATGATGAAGCCCATTTAATCGATAATGTCAAATGGTTAGCGCAAGGAACCATTTACCCTGATGTCATAGAAAGCGTGTCGGCTACTGGAGGCCCCAGTGCCACCATAAAAAGTCATCATAATGTGGGAGGACTTCCAGATTTTATGAAGTTGAAAGTTGTAGAACCCTTGAAAACATTGTTTAAAGACGAAGTACGCCGCGTGGGCGCATCTTTAGGAATTGATGCCCAATTGCTGGGGCGTCATCCGTTTCCAGGACCAGGACTGGCCATTCGAATTCTAGGGGATATCACCCCCGAAAAAGTACGTATTCTTCAAGATGTTGATGCCATTTTTATCGATGGATTACGAGAATGGAATTTGTACGACAAGGTGTGGCAAGCAGGTGCGATGTTGTTGCCCGTGAACAGTGTTGGAGTTATGGGCGATGAGCGAACCTACGAAAAGTGTGTGGCACTCAGAGCTGTTGAAAGTACTGATGGGATGACTGCCGATTGGGTTAATTTACCTTACGAGTTTCTGCAAAAAACCTCCAATGAAATTATCAATAAAGTAAAAGGCGTCAATAGAGTTGTGTACGACATCAGTTCCAAGCCGCCAGCTACCATAGAATGGGAATAGATTTGGATTTGTCGAAAGCACTTCATAGCTTAGTTTACAAATGCACCAAAGTAACAACATGAATAAAATTTTATTTGGCGTTTTATGCCTCCTTTGCCTTAACGTGTCCTTTGCGCAAACACTACGGACGCACACGGTGGAATCTAAAGACACTTTAGAGTCCATTGCTCGATTGTATGGGATTACAACCACTGATATATTGGCTTTAAACCCTGATGTGAAAAATCAACTTCCAGTTGATATTGTTTTGGTCATTCCAAATGCAATTCAAAAAAAGGACCTAAAAACCACTGAGATTCAAGAGGTTGTTTCCTATAAAGTCCATCGTGTAAAACGAAAAGAAACCTTGTTCAGTATCGCCCAAAAATATAATGTTACTGTTGATGATATCAAACGACACAATCAGCGTCTTATGGATGTGCCATTGCAATTTAAAGACAAAATTTATATCCCAAAATATAAATCAAAAACGGTTGCCGTTATCCCAAAAGCATTAAAAACCCACACTGTTCTTCCCAAAGAGGGGAAGTGGCGAGTGGCCTATAAATACGGCATTTCTGTACAAGAATTAGAAGCTTTAAATCCAGATATTGGATCGGTGCTAAAGCCAGGACAACAGCTCAATGTTCCCAACATTCAGCGCGCTGCCGAGCAGGACGTTACTGACGAACGCTTTGGCTTTTATAAAGTACTTCCCAAAGAAGGATTTTACAGATTATACAAGAAATTAGGCTTGCAAAAGGACAGTTTAGAACAACTCAATCCAGGACTTGAAAAAACAGGTCTAAAAGAAGGCATGGTACTCAAGGTACCAAAATCGAGCATTAGGGCTATTGATTTGGATGCTATCGAAACCACTACACTTGCCAATCAATTGCAACATTTCGATCCAAAATTGGTGGCACTTTTACTTCCTTTTAAGACCAATTCTGTGGCTTTTGATTCCATTCAATTGGCCAAGCAACAAATTCAACGTGACGGTTACATTCGCATAGCAACAGAGTTTTATGCTGGAGTTGAAATGGCTTTAGATTCTGCAAAACGTTTGGGCATTTCCACCAAATTACAAGTTTTTGACACTCAAGCCAATGCGCAAACGGTTAATCAACTGATTCAAACTAAAAATCTATCAAATTACGATTTTATTCTCGGTCCAATCACTGCTCAAAATTCCACGCTTGTGGCCAAAGCAATGACCAAAAGCAATACTGCTGTCGTGTCTCCATTTGTCAAGTTTAATGCAAATTATCCGAATTTAATTCAGACCATTCCAGATGATAACTGGATGGCCGATAAGCTGTTGCGTCACGCCAAAAAAGATACCATAGCGCACAACACTGTAATCATTACAGACGCTAAAAGCACATTTAGAATCTCTAAAATAAAGGCCATTTTTCCAGATGCAGAGGTGTTAACTTCCGAACGTGACTCGGAGGGTAGGGATCAATATTATGTTGATTTTGAGACTGTTAGAAATACTTTAGAGCCGGGTAGGACCGTGATTTTTCTCGAAACAACCAATGAGAGTTTTGCTTCCAATGTTTCGAGTATGCTCAATGGTTTAAATGGCATTACAACTGAGAAAGACCAAGACAACAATGATATTGAAATTGAAGTTGAGCGAGATTTGAGTCTGATGACTACAAATTACAACAAAGCATTTATGGGATCTAATATTTCAAATTCAGATTTATCTAATTTGAACTTTCAATTTGTATCGGTTCATTTTAATCAGGAAGAGTTAACCTCGTTTGCTAAATCGTACCTAGAAAAATTCGGCACCTATCCAACGCGCTACGCTACCCGAGGGTTTGACCTCACCCTTGATCTACTGCTTCGTCTGACCGCATTTAACTCCGTTTTTGAGCAATTGACCTCCACCCAAACCACTTATTTGGAAAATAAATTTAAGTACACCCAAAATACCAACGGACGCTACGTTAACGAATCTGCGTTTATTTTGAAATATCAGGATATGTTTGTCGTGAAAGTGGAGGATTGATTATTTCCACTTGATATTACACCCAATGCTCGGTTTTTGTATGTTTTGATTTGGACTGTTATTTAACAAACAATTCATGGCATGCCTTAAATCATTACCAGTTACTGGCTGTCCATTTCCGGGTCTTGAATCATCCATTTGACCTCGATATACAAGCTTTAAAACGTCATCAAACAAATAAAAATCTGGGGTGCAAGCGGCATCGTAGGCCTTGGCAACAGCTTGAGTTTCATCATACAAATAAGGGAATGGATAACCTAGTTTTTCCGCCTGAAGTTTCATTTGTTGAGGGTCATCCTGAGGATAGTTTTGTACGTCATTGCTTGAAATGGCTATAAAATTTATCCCTTTGGCTTGATATTCTTTAGCCAACGCAATCAGGCACTCATTAATATGAATCACAAACGGGCAGTGATTGCAAATAAAAGCAATAACGGTACCGTTATCCCCTCGAATTTGATCCAAAAACTGAACTTGTCCGGATCTCGTATCAAGTAAATTAAACAACGGCGCATCTGTACCAAGAGGCAACATATTTGATGGGGTTCTGGCCATAACTTTTGTTTTAAAAATGCATATCTTTACGCAGTAAAGTTACATAGAAATGAGCGAAATTTCATTTGAAGATTTTCAAAAAATTGATTTAAGAGTGGGGACCATCGTAGAAGTTCGCGATTTTCCAAAAGCGCGCAAACCGGCTTATCAATTGATTATTGATTTTGGTCCTTTGGGGATGAAGCAATCCTCGGCCCAAATTACGACACTTTACACCAAATCCGAATTGCTCCACAGACAAATCGTTGCGAATATAAATTTTGCACCAAAACAAGTTGCTAATTTTAAAAGCGAATGTCTAATTTTGGGAGGCGTATCCGAAAACGATGTGGTGCTGTTGGAGCCCGCCCAGCATGTTCCAAACGGCTCTTGTGTTCAATAATTAAAATTGATTCCTAAAAAACAGCGCGTTCATCAGCAATTTGTTGGTACCGTACCAGAAAGCCCTAAAATTGGTATTGTCCGTAAAACCTACAACTTTTCCCCGCCCAAATCGTGAAACTCTAAACGGGACCGTATTTTTTAATAATTCTAGATTTTCCTCAGAAATATACCCGCTCAGCAGCGGATTTTCAGTGTACTGAATGGGGTTGTTGTAACTGTTTTTGTCAGCTTGAATAAAAAGTGTTGTGTTACGAAACAATGCTAAAGTAGGGTTAGTATACCCAAAATTAATAGGATGAGATCGATCCAATTTGGCTTCAAAAATTGCACCTCCAATGCCTTGTGCGCCACGAAATTTGGAGCGGTCTTCGAAATTAACATTTTGAGCTTCAAGGGTTTGGGTCTTTAGTTCCATGTTAAATAATTTATTCGACTTGAGCCATTTCAAAGCGTTTTGATAGGCCACTAAAGTCCCACCACCATCAAGCCAATCTTTCAGCCGTTCTGCAACAGAGTCGTCAAGACCATAAGTGTTTGGGAGTATGATGCAGTTGTAGCGGTCAAGTTTTGCCTGATTGATTAATGAAACATCCAGTTTGGTGATGGGAATATTGTATCTGGTATCCATAAGGTGCCAAATTTCACCTGCATCATACGCATCAATACCGTCTCCAACCACCAGGGCAATAGACGGTTTTTTTAGGGTGCGAAAGGTATTACTGCCGAGGTCAGGGCCAAGAGCAGCACCCGTATCTACACCGTAAATGTAAAGATGATTTTGTTGAGCCACTTCACCTAAAAATTGGCTTAAAATTTCTGGATTTTTAGTTTGATTTTGAACCGGAACGAGAAGCGTTCCATAATCAAAAGTTTTACCTCTCGTTGAAAAAGGTTGCAGCGCCACTTTTACTCGAATTCCTTCTGATAGTATAGCGTTTAGCGCTTTGGGGCTGTAATAATCGCTCCATGGTATGAGGTAGGCATAATTGCTTTTTTGAGACAGTTTTCCATCTGGGAGTTTAGGTGAAATTTTATCGCCTGAGTGTTTTAATTTTCCAGATGAAGTAAAATCGACATCAAAAGCTAAGGGCAATGACCAAGCCGAAATGTCATAAAATAAACTGTCCTGGAATGCAGTTCGTCTTTCAAACATGGCCTTTAAAAGACGACTGTTTTGTTGTTCTTTTGGTACCACATAAGAAGTCGCTGCACCGAACGACAATCCATCAATGGAAATGTCCTCTTTGAGTTGATACAATTCAATACGGTGTCGATTCAAAATATCCGCCAAGTGATATGCTTTTGCAGGATCTTTAGCATCGCCAAAGATATAGGCCTGTCCCGATTCAGATTTGGCTTCTTGTCTGGCATCATTAAAAAAATCAAATTGATATTTTAATAATTTTTGACGCATATTCACTGCGGCCTCAAGAGTCGATAGCCCCGCTGTAAGTTGATTTTTAATGGTAAAAGGAAATGTCAATAGGCCATTGTCACTCTCTTGAACGTGTCCTCTGGAGCTGGCTTGCTCAAATAAAATACCAATACTGCCATTAATATCAGGGAAAGTCGATCCTTTTCCATAATAAAAATCGTCATAATTTTCTTCAGAGTAATACAACGCGCCCAACCGATCAAACGCAGCAGCGTGATAGGTTCCAATTTCTTTGGTCAACTCTTGGTTTAATTTTGGTGTCAAAGGATGTGTTCTGGATGGAATACCGGGCTGAAAGAAAAACGTAGAATTTGTTCCCATTTCGTGATGATCGGTTAAAATATTGGGCATCCAATGGTGAAATGTTTCAATTCGAACTTTGGATTCTGGCAATTGAACAGGCAGCCAATCTCTATTCATATCAAACCAATAATGATTGGTTCGACCACCCGGCCACCCCTCGTGGTATTCGCGATCGTTTGGGTCGGGGTTAAGATTGATATTTTTGTTGGAATTTGCCCAATGGGCAAACCGCTGAAGCCCATCCGGATTCATTGATGGATCCAAAAGAATTACACTCTTGTCCAAGAGTCTTTTTACCTCCTCAGATTCCGATGCTGCCAAGTGATAGGCCAGAAGTAAAGCGGCATTGGATCCGCTAGATTCATTGCCATGAATGGAAAATCCTTGATACACAACCACAGGCCGTTCTTCTACCTTTTTTGAGGGTAGCCCCCTAGTAGCTTTCAAGTGTTCCAGTCTAATCTCCTCCAATTTTTTATGATTTTCCACACTCGTAATCGTGAGCAAAACCAGTGGCCGTCCTTCAAAAGTGATGCCTCTGTTTTCAATACGAATACGATCTGAATGTTTTGCCAATTCGCGCATGTAATACACCAATTTATCGTGGGAAACATGCCATTCGCCAACATGGTGGTCAATGACAGATTTTGGTGTGGGGATACTGTTGTTATAGTGAGTTGAATCGGGCAAGTAATACGCCAGTTTTGGGGTCGATTGCGCCCATACCCAAAGAGGGATACAAAGCAAAAGAATGCGAAATTTCATGAAAAGTTTTTTATAAAGATAAAAAAAACCGCCCTTACAAAGCGGTTTTTATAAACAGTTTAAAAATCAACAATTAAATGTCGTCAAAGTGGACATCCGTAAATTGATTGTTATCACCATCCTCTGTTTCCTGAGGTTCAACACTCGAGTTTTCGGAGTTCTTTTGGAAATCGCTGATGATGTCCTCGCCTTTTTCGTTAATTATAAAATTTGTCATTTCATCAAGAATGGTTTTAAACTCATTAAAATCCTCTTTGTACAAGTAGATTTTATGCTTTTTAAAATGAAAAGATCCATCCTCGTTGGTGAATTTTTTACTCTCAGTAATGGTCAAATAATAATCTCCAGCTTTGGTGGTTTTGACATCAAAAAAATACGTTCGTCTTCCAGCTCGAAGCGCTTTGGACAGAATATCTTGCTCTCTATCGTACATGATTTACAATTTTATGGACCTCAAAAGTCTAAAAAATATTTAATCTTGCCAACTTTATTCTCGGATTATTTATCGGAATAAACCCCAGCTGATTTAGATTACAGTCTCTTTAAGTTGCTTGTTGTACAAATCGTTGTAGTACCCCGATTGGCTAACCAACTCATTATGAGTTCCTTGCTGAATTATTTTACCCTGATCCAAAACAATAATTTGATCGGCATTTTTGACCGAAGAAATTCTATGACTAACAATAATTGTGGTCCGATCCTTGGTAATGTCCTCCAGGTGATTCAAAATTTCTTCTTCGGTTTCAGTATCCACAGCCGATAGGCAGTCGTCCAAAAGTAAAATTTTTGGCGATTTTATAAATGCTCGAGCAATAGAAATCCGTTGCTTTTGACCGCCCGATAGCGTAATGCCGCGCTCGCCCAGCACGGTCTCATATCCCTCCTGAAATTTGATGATATTATTGTGTACCACTGCTTTTTTTGCCGCCGAAATTACCTCATCATCGGTGGCCATGTGGTTTCCAAAACGAATGTTGTTTTTAATAGATTCTGAAAACAAAAAGGGGTCTTGAGGCACATATCCAATGGCCGACCTGAGGTTGTGAAGATTTAGAGATTCGATGGGCGTATTGTCCACCTGAATCTGCCCAGTTGAAGCATCGTATAAACGTCCAATGAGTTCCAGAAGGGTTGTTTTTCCTGAGCCGGTATTTCCAATGATTCCAAGCGTTTGTCCTTTTTCAATCGTGAAATTAACCCCCTGAAGCGCTTGAATTCCGGTATCTTTGTAAGTGAAATAAACCTGATTAAACGAAATTTTCCCTTCAATGGTGCTGGGTAGATCGCGTTGATTTTCAATGCTGGGTTTTTGTTTTAAAAAAGCGTTAATGCGCTTTTGTGAGGCCTCGGCTTCTTGAACCAAAGATGTAACCCAACCCACAGAGGCCACGGGCCAGGTAAGCATATTGACATAAATGATAAATTCGGCAATGGTACCTAGGTCTTGAATTTGCCCTTCGATGTATTGTTGTCCGCCGATGTAAATTACGATTAAATTACTGGTCCCTATAAGCAAAAGCATTAGTGGGAAAAAGAAAGCTTGTACTTTTGTCAAATTCAGACGTTTCTGGCGTTGCGTATTGGAGAGCGATGTAAAATCCGCTTTGGTTTTATCCTCTAAAGTATAGGCCTTGGTGACCGCTATGCCGCTAAAAATTTCTTGAGTGGCGGAAGAAAGCGTTGAGAGCTGGGCTTGCACCATGGTACTTCGTTTGTGAATGAATTTGCTTAAAAAATAAATTGAAATCGATAAAACGGGTAACGGCAGAATCGTGTAGATGGTGAGCGATGGGGCTTTGCTGTACATGTAAATTAGTGCGACAATAAATAGCGTGGCCGTATTGATGGTGTACATCAGTGCCGGCCCAACATACATGCGTACCTTTCCGACGTCTTCTGTAATTCTGTTGATTAAATCGCCTGTCCTATTTTGCTTGTAAAAAGGTAAACACAACTTTTGGTAATGGTCAAAAATTTCATTTTTTAAGTCAAATTCAATGTAGCGCGATACATTAATTAGCGTTTGCCGCATCAAAAAAGTGAAAAGACCCGTGGCGAGGGCAGCTCCCAAAATCAATACAATTTTGAATCGAATGGCTGCCCGAAACTCCGCCTCATCCAATGGGGTTTCCATTTGATTGGCAACCAATGTAACGACATCCCCAATGAGTTGTGGCGTAAATAATGAAAAGATTTTGGCGCAAGCCACAATGATTACCCCCAAAATGACTTGGTACTTGTACTTAATAAAATATTTGTTGATGTAGCTTAACTCTTTCATAACCCTGTGCTTTGCAAAGATACTTTTAGCATTTATAAAGTCTGTTAAAAAAAAACGATTTTTTAATTCAAAGACAGAGAATTAACACTATTTTTGAAGCGCAAAAAAATAAAACCGTTTTATTTTTAAACCGTTTAAATTCAATACATAAGTTCTTTTAGATTATGCTCAACAGACGCCACATCCGCGCCAAAGTCATGCAAGTTCTGTATGCCGAACCCAGTCATGAAAACCCCGACCAACGGGTCACACTACTGGAGGAAAACATGAAAAGCATGTACCGATTGTATTTGGTGTTGTTGTCTTTGATGACCCATATCAGAAAGCGCGCTGTTGCGCATCAAGCGAAAGCTCAACGCAAGCATTTAGCTACCCCCGAAGATGCAAACCCCAACATGAAGTTTGTGAACAATGCCCTTCTTTTGGCCTTAGAGCACAACGCAACTCTTCAAGCGGAATTGGACTCTCACAAGATTAACCATTGGGACAAGGATGGGGAGTTTGTAGATCTAATTTTTAGGGCCATGCTTAAGAGTGATTTGTATGAACAATACATGACAACTTCCACAAATTCTCTACAAGCGGATGCCCATTTTATTGTGGCGCTTTTTAAAACTGTTGTGGCTCCGGATCCTAAATTGTACGACTACCTTCAAGATCAAAATCTGACTTGGGTGGACGACTTACCTGTTGTCAATACCTTTTTGGTTAAATTGTTTCAAAAGTTCAGTCCAAACATAAAGCCCGATTATTTTAGTCCCCCACTATTTAAGGATCAAGATGATCAAGATTTTGGGTTTCAACTGTTGCAAAAAACTGTGAAACATCGGCAGCAATACAATGATGTGATTGTTGCCAATACGACAAATTGGGACAAAGACCGAATTGCAACCACAGATTTTATTTTGTTGCAAATGGCACTTTGTGAGTTAAACGAATTTTCCAGTATCCCCGTACGGGTAACCATCAATGAATACATCGAGTTGGCCAAAGATTATTCTACACCAAAAAGTAATGTCTTTATCAATGGAATTTTGGATAAAATTGTTAAAGATTACGAAAATCAAAAAACCTTAAACAAGAAAGGACGTGGTTTGCAGTAATTTTATTACATTTAACCACAAATTTAACTATTAACTTAAAACCATATCAAATGAAAAGAATACGTTTAAGTGTTTTTGTTTTGGCCCTCTTGTTGTCAACCTCATGCAAGGAAAAGGCCGCTGAAAAAATTAATCAAGAGAATGTCGAAAAAGCTGCAGAGCGCGACGCTATGGCCATTGTTTTTCCGGAAGTGACTTTTGATAAAACCTTACACGATTTTGGCGAGATTGAAAATGGAACACCCGTTGAAACGACGTTTAATTATACCAATACCGGGAAGTCGCCTTTGGTCGTAACGGACATCAAAAGTACTTGTGGGTGTACGGTACCACAAGGCTGGAGCAAAGAACCTTTGATGCCGGGCGAGTCCTCTCAATTTACGGTTAAATTTAACGGAAAAGGAGCTAATAAAGTGTCCAAAACCGTTACGCTTACAACCAACAGTGAGAAAGGAAGAGAGCAGGTTCGAATTACAGCATTTGTCAAGCCCGATCCAACGGCTGCTGTTCCTGCTGTAAAGAAGCAATAATCCATTAAATTTGAAATACTTATGGAAGGATTGAGTAGTTTTATGCCCTTTATTTTGATATTGGTGGTGTTCTATTTTTTTATGATCGCTCCACAAATGAAACGGGCTAAAAAAGAAAAGCAATTTGCTGCCGCTCTAAAGAAGGGTGACCGTGTTGTGACCAAGTCGGGAATGCACGGTAAGGTTGCTGCCCTTAATGCCAAAGACGATTCTTGTGTGATTGAAACTGGTGCCGGAAAAATTAAGTTTGACCGTTCGGCAATTTCTATGGAGATGACTCAAAAACTCAATGCGCCGTCTAAATAGTCCAGCAAATAGTTTTAAAAAAAGCGGCTAAATAGGCCGCTTTTTTTGGTTTTATTGGTACCGTTTTTGGGTTAGTTCCACGATTTTACAAATGACTCGAATGGCGCTCAAAATGCTTTCGAGGGGGACATATTCGTATCGGCCATGAAAGTTATGACCGCCCGCAAAAATGTTTGGGCAGGGCAGCCCCATATAACTCAGTTGTGAGCCGTCCGTTCCTCCACGGATGGGTTTAATTAATGGGGTAATCCCCAACGCAGTCATGGCCTCCTGAGCAATATCCACGATGTACATCACTGGGGTGACTTTGTCTTTCATGTTAAAATATTGATCCGTAACAACGGCTTCAAAAGTGGCTTTGTCGCTGTTATTATTCATTTTTTTGACAAGACTTTGGATGGTGGTCTTTCGGTCGTTAAATCGAATTAAATCGTGGTCTCTTATGATGTATTTTAATACCGTTTGCTCCACCTTACCTTCAATGGAATGCAAGTGGTAAAACCCTTCGTAGCCCTCTGTGGTCTCTGGCGTTTCGTCTTTGGGTAGGGCCTCTATAAACTGTTGGGCATAATACATGGAATTGACCATTTTTCCTTTGGCATAACCGGGGTGAACAATTTTTCCTTTTATGGTAATGACTGCACTGGCAGCATTAAAATTTTCATATTCCAATTCGCCAATTTGACTGCCGTCCATGGTGTAGGCCCATTGTGCCCCAAACTTTTGAACGTCAAATTTGTGCGCGCCTCGTCCAATTTCTTCATCTGGGGTAAAGCCCACTTTAATGGGGCCATGTTTAATCTCTGGATGCTGGATGAGGTATTCCATGGCACTTACAATTTCGCAAACTCCAGCTTTGTCATCGGCGCCCAATAGGGTGGTGCCGTCGGTGGTAATGAGGGTCTGACCTTTATAAAGTAATAAATCTTCAAAATAGCTGGGCGATAGCACGATGTTTTTTTCTCTATTTAAATAGATATCTTTACCGTCATAATTTTCAATGATTTGTGGCTTGACATTCGCCGCTGTAAAATCGGGGGAGGTATCAAAATGAGAAATGAATCCAACGGCCGGAACATCGTGATCAACATTAGAAGGCAGGGTGGCCATCACATAGGCGTTTTCGTCAATGGAAACCTCAGTCATGCCAATTTGCTCCAATTCTTCGGCCAATTGTTTGGCCAAAACCCACTGTTTATCAGTACTGGGGGTGGTGTTTGAATTGGGGTCACTTTCGGTATCGATGGTGACATAGCGTAAAAATCGTTCTAAAATGTGCTGTTTGTTGAGCATGGGCTGAAGCTTTTTTCAAAAATAAATAACCCAATCCAAAGAGACAAGTATGGAATCCGTTTCTTTTTTGGTGTCACAATTTAATGTATTTTTGCGCTTAAATAGGGGTTTATGTACAAATCGATTGTCCGTTCTATACTGTTTAAGTTTGATCCAGAAACGATTCATTATTTTACTTTTGATGCCATTAAACTTCTCTCAAAAATTCCTTTTGTTTCGCCTCTAATTCGAGCTCTATTTCAAGTGAATCACCCGGCGTTGGAACGCGAATTGTTTGGCTTGAAATTTAAAAATCCCGTAGGTTTAGCTGCAGGATTTGATAAAAATGCAGTCCTCTTTGAAGAGCTTACCAATTTTGGTTTTGGATTTATTGAAATCGGAACAGTAACCCCAAAACCTCAAGAAGGAAACCCTAAAAAACGCCTCTTTCGACTGAAAGACGATGAGGGTTTGATCAACCGAATGGGGTTTAATAATGCCGGTTTGGATGCCGTTATTTCAAAATTAAAACAAAATTCTAAACGTATCATTATTGGAGGAAATATTGGAAAAAATACCGAAACACACCCCAACGATTATACCACCGATTATGCGACCTGTTTCGAGGCGTTACATCCTTATGTAGATTATTTTGTTCTTAATGTGAGTTGCCCCAATGTGGGGAGTCATGCCAAGCTGACCGATAAAGATTATTTGGAAGAATTAATTTTGGAAATGAAACGCTTAAATGCCAAATTTGACAAACAAAAACCGATTCTTCTCAAAATAGCCCCCGATTTGAATCACAACCAATTGGATGAAATTATAGCGCTTATTGACAGCACCCAAATCGAGGGGGTCATTGCATCCAATACTTCGGTTTCAAGAAAGGATTTAAAAACGCCAAATACCACTTTGAATGCAATCGGAAATGGCGGTTTAAGCGGTCAGCCGATTAAAGCTAAAAGTACGGCCGTAATTCGGTATCTTGCCGAAAAGAGCCAAAAAGCGTTCCCGATTATTGGCGTTGGAGGGATTCATTCTGAAGACGATGCTCTTGATAAAATTGAAGCTGGTGCTGATCTTGTTCAGATTTACACGGGTTTTGTTTATGAAGGCCCCGCTCTTGTTAAACGAATCAACAAAGCTCTCATTAGAAAGCAATCATCTTTTTAGAATTGGACTACAGTATTTTAATATCGTTTGTGGCGGCCACAGCAACGTTGGCTTTTTCACCAGGTCCTGATAATATATTTGTCTTAATTCAGAGTGCTGCTTATGGCAAAACATCGGGGATGGCGGTGGTGTTTGGCCTGATGACGGGTTGTCTTGTTCATACCACTTTGGTGGCTTTCGGATTGTCTGCTTTTATTCAGTCCAATGAGGTTTTTTTTTGGATTTTAAAAGGATTTGGTGCGTTTTATATGATTTATTTGGCGGTTAAAGTTTATCAATCCAAAGAACGTTTTGATGCGTTATCCATCAAAGTTCCACCACAAAACTCTGTTCAATTGTTCCGACAAGGGTTCATTATGAATGTTCTCAATCCAAAAGTATCCATTTTCTTTTTGGCCTTTTTTCCTGCTTTTTTGTTTAGTGATTCTCTAACGCTGTTTGAACAATTTTATGCTCTGGGTTTTTTGTTTATAGCGACCTCTTTCATTGTTTTTTCCTTGTTTGTTGTTCTGTCGGAATTTTTCTCAAAATTATTTTTAGATTCACCAAAAAAAATAAAACTCTTGAAGCGTTTGCAAGTTGGTTTCTTTGTTGGAATTGCACTAGTAATTTTAAACGGATGAAATAAAATCCAGAGTTATTATTCGTAAATCTCAAGTAACTTACTCTGTGCTTTAATCGCACGAATAAAATCATCTTTCATTTGTTCAATAAGTTCTTTTACAGCAGGGTTGTCTTGGATGCTTGTAACCCCTTGTCCAGCCGACCAAAGTGTGCTCCAAGCTTTGGCCTCACTTTCTGCGGCCGAAAGTTCTTTTCCAAAATCAATTTTTTTGGTGCTGGATAACATCTCCTCTGTGATGCCCATGGCTTCCAAACTCGGTCGTAAAAAGTTTGCAGATACGCCAGAAATTGCGGCTGTATAAACGATGTCGCTTGCGCCAGAGTTTATAATCATTTTTCGATATTCTTCGGACGCTTTACTTTCTTTTGTGTTGATAAAACGGGTACCCATATAGGCCAAATCGGCCCCCATTTGAAGGGCAGATGCAATGTCTCTTCCGTTACTGATACAGCCCGATAAAATGATGGTTTTCTTAAAAAATTGCTTGACTTCCGAAATAAATGGCATGGGGTTCAGGGTTCCGGCGTGTCCACCCGCACCAGCACAAACCAAAATAAGCCCGTCCACTCCAGCTTCTGCCGCCTTTTGAGCATGTCGTTTTTTAATAACGTCATGAAATACCAATCCGCCATAACTGTGAATTGCACCAACCAGCTGAGGGACAGCCCCCAATGAGGTTATGATAATGGGAACCTGATGCTTGACACACACAGCAAGATCGGCTTGCACCCTAGGATTGGTTTGATGCACAATTAAGTTTACGCCAAATGGGGCTGCTTTTTTACCAGTTTCTTTTTCAAAAGCTTCCAGTTCAGTTTTAATTTCAATCACCCACTGTTCAAATCCCTCTGTGGTGCGTTGATTCAACGCAGGGAACGTTCCTACAATTCCACGTTTGCAACATTCAATGACCAGTTTTGGGCCGGAAATTAAAAACATAGGTGCGGCAATGGCAGGGATAGAAAGGGTTTTGATGAAGTCGGGTTTGCTCATTTGTCGAAATTTTTAAAACTCGAATATACGGATAAACTTTTTTTAAGTTTCATTTTTAAGATAAGATTGACATAGTTTTGACTTCAAAGAATGGTATTAAATTAGACTCAGATGATGGCGATGATTTTTAGATGGGTGTTTTTTAGGAATAGAAAAATTAGAATTCCTTGTAAAATTTTTAATTTTTTTCAAATATATCTTCAAATATTATCAAATTCACAATTCACAACTCATATCTTACTTTAGAACTGGGCTTTACTATATTTGTACCTCATTTAAGTCTTTGATTATGGCCGTAAAACCTAAATTAGAACGTTTCAAACAAAATGTATTGTCTAAGTTTCAGATCTACAACAGCATATTCATGACCTTGCCGTTTGATCAAATTACAAAAACGGGCGTTTTGTTGCCATTATTTCATGAAACTTGTGAAAAAGGGTACGCTGCGGGCGATAACCCGACCACCATTGTTGAAACTTTTTTTAAAAAATATCAAGCCAGACGTACCAAGAAAAGTCAAATCAAATTGCTGTTTAGATTTATACAATACATCGAGCGTCAAGTGGTCTTGTTTGACGCCATTGAAGATGCTGCTTTTCCAGTCATTAACAACATGGATGGTATTGGGACTTTGCGAAGTTTGAAAGAAAAAGCGTTTTCGGACAATAAAATTGAGGATTTGAAAGCGTATTTGAACGAATTCAAAGTGCGTATTGTATTGACGGCCCACCCGACACAATTTTACCCCGGATCAGTTTTGGGAATTATTACAGACCTAACAGAAGCCATTCAAGATAACGACATCGAACGAATCAATAACCTCTTGGCTCAATTGGGTAAAACGCCATTTTTTAAACACAAAAAACCCACGCCCTACGACGAAGCGGTTAACCTTATTTGGTATCTTGAAAATGTGTTTTATAATTCTTTTGGATCTATTTTTGATTACATTCAACAGAATATTTATGACCATAAAGTTCTTCAGAACGAAATTATTAATATCGGATTCTGGCCTGGGGGCGACCGCGATGGAAACCCGTACGTCCTTCCGGACACTACCCTAAGAGTGGCCGGCTTATTGAAAAGTACTTTACTTAAAAATTATGCCAGAGATTTGAAAAAACTCAAACGCAAATTAACCTTCCGTGGGGTCGAGGATCGGTTGGGAGCTTTAATCACAACTCTTTACAACAGCGTTGCGCAACCCGACGGCTTTGACTTCGATGGTTTTGTTGCCGAGTTAAAAGCCATTAAAGCTGTTGTAAAACGCGATTTTCATGCGTTGTACCTCAATGAAATTACAAGTCTAATCAATAAAACCCAATTGTTTGGGTATCATTTTGCTTCTCTTGACATCCGACAAGATAGTAGAATTCATCACACTGTTTTTTCAAAAATGGTAGAGACTTGTCTGAGTCAGAATCTTGGAATTTTTCCTGAGAATTACAACCATTTAACTGAGGACGAACAAATTGAAGTCATTTCGAAACTGGAGGGTCAACTCGATATTTCAATCTTTCAAGATGAATTGGTTTTTAACACCCTAAAAACCATTCAAGTGGTTAAGGATATTCAGCATCAAAATGGTGAAAAAGGGGCCAATCGATACATTATCAGTAACAATCAAACGGCCCTAAATGTCATGCAGCTTTATGCGATGCTGAAACTTGTAGCGTTTCAAGATCAATTGACCATCGATATCGTACCATTGTTTGAAACTGTTACAGATTTGAAAAATGCACCTCAGGTAATGAAGCAATTGTATTCGAATAAGGCCTATAAAGCACACTTGAAATCTAGAGGTCAAAAACAAACGATTATGCTTGGGTTTTCGGACGGTACAAAAGACGGCGGTTATTTTATGGCCAATTGGGCAATATTCAAAGCTAAAGAAGCCCTTACAGCGATTTCAAAAGAATATAATATTGATGTTGTCTTTTTCGATGGGCGAGGCGGACCGCCTGCACGTGGTGGTGGAAAAACCCATCAGTTTTATGCTTCGTTAGGCCCAACCATTGAAGACAGAGAAGTTCAGCTAACCATACAGGGCCAAACGATTAGCTCTAACTTTGGCACCCCCGACTCATCAAAATACAATCTTGAACAATTGATCAGTTCCGGTTTGTCTAATAAATTGCAAGCAGAGAATAAAGGTTTTACAGATCAACATCGTGCCACCATGAATAAGTTGGCAGAATTGAGCTATCAGGCCTATCAAGATTTTAAGGATCACCCCAAGTTTGTTCCTTATTTGGAGCGCATCAGTACTTTAAAATATTACGCGAAAGCCAATATTGGCAGCCGCCCATCAAAACGATCCAAATCGGACACATTGATTTTTTCAGATTTAAGAGCCATCCCGTTTGTGGGGTCGTGGAGTCAGCTGAAGCAAAATGTTCCTGGGTTTTTTGGAGTTGGAACAGCCATTAAAGCGTTCGCGGATCGTGGTGAAATGGATAAAGTCGTAGCGCTTTATAACGAATCGAGTTTCTTTAAAACATTGCTGGAAAATAGTATGATGTCCTTAAGCAAGTCCTTTTTTCCGTTGACCAAGTATATGGCTGAGGATGAGGAGTTTGGCGAATTTTGGGCCATCATTTATGAGGAATATCAATTGACTTTAGAACTTCTTTTGAAGGTTTCAGGTCAGAAAGCGTTGATGGAAAATGAGCCGAGTGGCAAAGCCTCCATCGAGGTTAGAGAATCCATAGTATTGCCGTTGGTTACCATACAGCAATATGCACTTCGAAAAATACAGCAGTTGCAAAAGCAAAAAACACTGGATAAAACACAAATTGAGGTGTTTGAAAAAATTGTCACTCGAACCCTGTATGGGATCATTAATGCCAGTAGAAATTCTGCATAAAAAAAGCCCATTGGAATTGCTTCCTTTGGGCTTTTCTTAATCACAAACAAAATTATATTTTAGAACGAATAAATGGCTGCTATAGTAAATGCTGCAAGAGAATCTGAGACTTCACTGTCGTTGTCAAAGTAGGGTTCAACCTCACTCCAGGAGTCCAATCTGATTTCTGGTTTGATAGTAAGGTTTTCAACCGTGTAACTTCCAGTAAGGGTTGTTGAAAATACACTCGGCAAGTCGTCGTCACTATCGTCGTGATAACCGAAAAGTTCACCTCTTAGTCCAAGTGAAAAGCTGTCAGACACAGTGTACTGTGGATAGAGAGCAACGCCATAGAATCCCTCGTCATCACTCACTTGATAGGCTCCGTTTATACCTAAAAAGAAATCGTCTGAAAGGTCAAATCCTCCTGTGTAATCAACTTCAAATCCTAATACTTCATCGTCGTCATAATACAGGTTCAGGTATTGTCCAGCATAGCCCAGTTGAGCACCAAGGGCATAACCTCCTGTGGTGTTGTTATTTACGTCGGTTGGATTCATGAAAGCTAACATTAAACTAAAATCATTTCCTAGGTCAAAATCGGCTTTTAGACCAACCATAGAAAACGGTCCGCTTGAAAACATGTACGATGTGCTGTAGTTGAAATTTCCTGCTGGAGAAATAACTTCGTATCCCAAGTAAGTGTTGAAACGTCCCATTGTAAGTGTTGTTGATTCAGTCACATTCCAGTACGCATACAATTGATTTAAGTTATATCCACCAACGGCAGCGTCTCCTCTTGGTCCGAACACCACATCTGCTACAACCCCTGTTTTCCCCATGTCGTATGAGGCAACTAAGTTGGCCATTCCTAGGGCAAACCCGGTTTCGTCAGCAAACGAAGTTCCAAACGAATCACCTAAATCATCCGGTGATGATAGATTGGTTTGATAGTAAGCGTCAACTGTTCCAGAAATTGATAGTTTTGGCTCTTCCTCTTGAGCAAAAGCAAGAGAGGTTAATGAGGCAAATAGTAAAGTAAAAATTTTTTTCATAATTAATTTTTTATTTGGTTTTTTGTTTGATTACCGTTCAAAACTACATTAATTAATACATCAACCCCAAAAAAAATAGGGTTCAAAACATATTTTTATTATATAAATAAAAAAACACCCCAATAAATATGAGGTACATAATTTAATTTTATTAAAATGCGATATTCACATTCCATTATTTTGGGGGTGTGGTCAATTTTAAAGTAAAATGTTTCATATCACAATGGTGCAGCTTTCTTAGCTCAGCGGTCAACTTCGTGCAGGAAAAAACACTTAATTTTTCATTGTCAATTTTTTAAAAATCTGCACCCAAAAATGGTTAAAAACTAATTTATTAGGACATATTTAAGGATGTCGTAATAATGATTAACCGATGTCAGTTAATCCCAAATTAGTCCGTATCTTAGGTTTTTATTCCAATTATTAATCCAAAAAAAACGAAGGCCATGTTAAAAAAACAAGGAATGTATTTACCGGAATTTGAGCATGATAATTGTGGAGCGGGTTTCATTTGTAGCTTAAAAGGCCAAAAATCTAATGACATCATCCATAAAGCACTGCAAATTCTTGAGCGGTTGGAGCACCGCGGTGCTGTGAGTGCCGACGGAAAAACAGGCGATGGTGCTGGAATTCTAACAGATATCCCTCATGAGCTGTTCTCTTCAGCTTGTGATTTTGACATTCCTGACTTTGGGAGCTACGCCGTTGGAAATGTTTTTTTGCCCAAAAAAGTAAATCAACGCAACTATTGTGAATTCGTTTTTGAACAATGCGTCAATGCACAAGGGTTGAAGATTTTAGGTTGGAGAACCCTTCCTGTTGATGCTTCAGTATTGGGGGATATTGCCGCCAAAACCGAACCGTTTATCAAGCAAATATTTATCGCCAAATCCTCATCCGACCAAGACGATTTTGAGTTTAATCTCAAATTATACACTGCAAGAAAAAAAGCAGAACATGAAATTTATAATTCCAAAATTTCGGAGTCCAATTTCTTTTATGTCCCCAGTCTTTCCACAAAAATTATCATTTACAAAGGCCTTTTGATACCTGAGGACATAAAATTGTATTACAAAGATTTGACTCATCCATTGTTTGTTACACGATTGGCTTTGGTGCACCAGCGCTTTTCTACCAATACGTTCCCAACTTGGGATTTGGCACAACCTTTTCGGTACATGTGTCATAATGGAGAGATCAATACGCTTCGCGGAAATATATCAAGAATGGTCTCCAGAGAAGCGCTGCTCGAAAGCGATTGGTTTGGTGACGGTATAAAAGATATTCTTCCTGTAGTGCTTCCCAAAAAATCCGACTCGGCTTCTATGGATATGGTTGTAGAATTACTTTTAATGACAGGGCGGTCTCTTCCAGAAGTCATGATGATGCTCATTCCTGAAGCTTGGGAAAAAAATACAGAAATGTCGGTCTCCAAAAAAGCATTTTACGAATATAATTCTTGCATGATGGAACCCTGGGATGGTCCTGCTTCAATTCCATTCACGGACGGCAACTACATTGGGGCGGTTTTGGATAGAAATGGTCTGCGTCCATCCAGATACACAGTAACAAAAGACGGTTATGTGATCATGTCCTCCGAAATAGGTGTGGTTGAGTTGGATGCCGAAAATATAGAATACCACGGCCGATTGGAACCAGGAAAAATGTTTTTGGTTAACATGAACGAGGGGCGTATTGTAAATGACGAAGAGGTGAAAGAAACCATTGCCAAAAAACAGCCCTACAAAAACTGGTTGGATGAAAATTTAATTTACCTAAAACAAATTCCATACAACGACTGTCCCGTATTTTTGAATCAAGAAACTTTAGATAAACGAAAAGTATTATTTGGATATACTCACGAGGACATCAAAACCATCATTCTACCAATGGCCAACTTGGGCAAAGAACCCATTGGATCGATGGGAAGCGATACACCGCTGGCCCTCCTTTCTGAACGTCCTCAATTGATTTACAATTATTTTAAACAATTATTTGCCCAGGTCACCAACCCCCCGTTGGATGGTATTCGAGAAGAGTTGATTACTGATATTAGTCTGACTTTGGGTAGCGATTTTAATATTTTTGACATAAATGCTTCCCATTGCCAAAAATTAAAAATCCAAAATCCAGTCATTTCCAAACAAGACTTAGACAAAATAAAAAGTTTCGATCATCCCGGTTTTAAAATCGCTTCAATTTCGATGCTGTATTCTGCAAGCAAGGGCCATAACGGTTTGGAAGACGCCCTTGAAAACCTCTTGCAGTTTGCTTCTGCTGAGGTAGATAATGGGACAAATATTTTAATTCTTTCAGATCGGAATGTATCCAAAGATTGGGCACCAATTCCAGCGCTTTTGGCATGTTCCTATGTCAATAGTGGATTGCAGAAATTAGGAAAACGTTCAAAAATCAGTATTATCATAGAATCTGCTGAACCCAGAGAAGTTCATCATTTTGCTTTGCTGTTTGGTTATGGAGCTAGCGCCATCAATCCTTACATGGTGAATGAAATTATTGAAGACGAAGTCCGCCAATTGGACCCCAATGCCGATACCGAAAAAGCCATTGAAAACTACAACAAGGCCGTCGGTAAAGGGATTCTCAAAGTGATGAATAAAATTGGAATTTCAACATTAAATTCCTACCGCGGTTCTCAACTATTCGAGTGTATAGGAATTAATACCCAAGTGGTTGAAAAGTATTTCCCCAACACCGCCACAAGAATACAAGGGGTGGATTTGCATCAGCTCGAAAAAGAAATTTCAAAACGCTACGACAGAACCTATATCAAAAAAGAAATTGATGCCGATTTAGATTTGGAAATGGGAGGCCAATACCGCTGGAGGCGAAATGGAGAGCACCATTTATTTAACCCATTATCCATTGCAAAACTTCAAGACTCTGTTCGAACAAATAAACCCCAAAAGTATAAAGAGTACGCAGAGATCATTAACAACCAGTCCAGACAACTAATGACCATCAGAGGTCTGTTTGAATTTACAAATTACGACCCCATTCCTCTGGACGAGGTTGAGCCTTGGACTAATATTGTAAAACGCTTCAAAACAGGAGCAATGTCTTACGGTTCCATTAGTAAGGAGGCCCACGAAAATCTCGCCATAGCCATGAACAGAATTGGAGGGAAAAGTAACTCTGGCGAAGGAGGAGAAGACCAAGACCGATTCTATAAAGATGCCAACGGCGATTGGAAAAACAGCGCCATAAAGCAAGTGGCCTCTGGACGGTTTGGAGTAACTTCTAATTATTTGACCAACGCCAAAGAAATTCAAATAAAAATGGCACAGGGAGCCAAACCCGGAGAAGGGGGACAGTTGCCCGGACCAAAAGTCAACCCCGATATTGCTAAAACACGAAACTCTACACCGTACGTCGGACTCATTTCTCCGCCACCGCATCACGATATATATTCCATAGAAGATTTATCACAACTAATTTATGATTTAAAATCAGCCAATCGAGACGCACGAATCAATGTCAAATTGGTTTCCGAAGTTGGGGTAGGGACTGTGGCCGCTGGTGTTGCGAAAGCTAAAGCCGATGTGGTATTGATATCTGGATATGATGGCGGAACAGGGGCCTCGCCATTAACCTCTCTAAAACATGCCGGACTACCCTGGGAATTGGGGCTTGCAGAAGCACAGCAGACCCTCGTAATGAACGACCTCCGTAGCAGAATTGTCGTTGAATGTGATGGACAACTCAAGACAGGGCGCGACGTGGCCATTGCCTGTCTGCTTGGTGCCGAAGAATTTGGATTTGCGACAGCACCACTTGTAGCATCGGGTTGCGTCATGATGCGGGCTTGTCATTTAAACACCTGCCCAGTTGGAATCGCTACACAAAACCCCGAATTGCGCAAAAAATTCAAAGGAAAGCCAGAGCATGTGGTTAATTTCATGTATTTCGTAGCTCAAGAATTAAGAGAAATTATGGCTAAACTTGGATTTAGAACAGTAGATGAAATGGTTGGTAAGGTCGAAAAATTAGATCGAAACAATGCCATTAGCCATTACAAATCCAAAGGGATTGATTTGTCGCCAATTTTGCACAAAGTTGAAGTCAGCGATTCAGTGCCATTGCGTCAGACTATTGCGCAGGACCATCAGCTCGAAAATGCCTTGGATTTCAATATTATTGATAAAGCTCATCCGGCCTTATTTAGAAAAGAACCAACCGTTTTGGATTTTAAAATCAATAACGAAAACAGGGCCGTTGGTGCAATTTTAAGCAATGAAATTTCAAAAATTTATGGCGCTCAAGGCCTACCTGAAAACACACTGAAAATTAATTTTTCAGGCTCGGCAGGTCAAAGTTTTGGTGCATTTGCCACCAAAGGCCTCACCCTGAACGTCATTGGAAATACGAACGATTACCTTGGAAAAGGCTTATCCGGTGCCAAACTGACCGTCCGTGTCCCTGATGAATCCACCATTGTCCCTGAGGACAACATTATAGTGGGTAATGTGGCTTTGTATGGCGCTACATCGGGTGAGGTCTACATAAATGGAAAAGCAGGGGAACGTTTTTGTGTGCGGAACTCTGGAGCTCAAGCAGTAGTTGAAGGAATTGGCGATCACGGATGTGAATATATGACCGGTGGAATTGCAGTCATTTTAGGCGAAGTTGGTCGTAATTTTGGCGCTGGGATGAGTGGAGGTATTGCGTATGTCTACGATCCAAAACAAGCTTTCAACAAACGCTGCAACGCCGAGGGTCTAAATCTCGATCCTCTCACGGAACAAGCTCATATTGATGAGCTAAGGCAGTTGATAGAAAACCATTATAACGCTACATTAAGCCCTTTGGCACAACGCCTTTTGGAGCAATGGGAATCGACCCAAAAGCAATTTATTCGAGTCTTTCCTGAAGAATACAAACAAGCACTAATTCGATTAGAACAAGAAAACATTGTAAACAAACAGTAATATGGGAAAAATCACAGGATTTATGGAACACAATCGCGTTGTTGAGTCCTACGATGCGGTAGAGAAACGGTTAAAAAACTACAAGGAATTTACGATTCCCTTGGAAGAAAAAGAGCTGAAAAACCAAGGCGCACGCTGTATGGATTGTGGCATACCTTTTTGCCATAGCGGTTGCCCATTGGGTAATCTAATCCCCGATTTTAATGACAATGTCTATCGCGGTAATTGGGAAAAGGCAGCCAAAATTTTACACTCTACCAATAATTTTCCAGAATTTACTGGACGGTTGTGTCCTGCACCCTGTGAGCAAGCTTGCGTTTTAGGAATAAATGAAGATCCCGTTTCAATAGAAAACATTGAAAAAAACATAGTTGAAACAGCATTCCAAAAAGGATGGATAAAAGCTCAAAAACCTGCTTCGCGAACAGGAAAAACAATAGCTGTTGTGGGCTCTGGACCTTCAGGGTTAGCCGCAGCTCAACAACTCAATAGAGCCGGGCATAGTGTTACAGTTTTTGAAAGAGACAACAAAATTGGTGGATTATTGCGCTATGGTATCCCTGATTTTAAATTGGAAAAACAGATCATTGACCGCCGTATTGCAATATTAAAAGAAGAAGGCATCCTTTTTAAAACAAACACCAATGTTGGTGTCGATATTTCAGTAGAAAGTTTAAGACGTGATTTTGATGCCCTATTGCTTTGTGGTGGCGCCGCAGCCCGTCGCTCGCTTCCTATAAAAGGTGCAGATTTAAATGGAGTGGTCCAAGCTATGGATTTTCTTAAATTGAACAACGAGTATGTTGATGGCCTACATCCTTTTGAAGAAATTATTTCAGCTCAAGATAAAAATGTAGTCGTCATTGGGGGTGGTGATACGGGGTCGGATTGCATCGGAACATCCAACAGACATGGTGCTAAATCGGTTACAAATTTTGAAATATTAAGCAAACCAACCCAAGGTCGTCCAGCCCACCAACCCTGGCCATTTTGGCCCATGAAACTCAAATCGAGCTCGTCTCACGAGGAAGGTGTGGAGCGCTACTGGAGTATTTCTACAAAAGAATTTATTGGCGATGAAAAGGGTAATCTAACAGGTCTGGTTACTTGTGAAGTTGAGTGGATTATTAAAGAAGGCCAACGTCCTGAGCTCAAAGAGCTTCCGGGAACAGAGAAAACATGGCCTTGTGAATTAGCTCTTTTGGCATTGGGTTTTACAGGTCCAGGAACATCTATCGTGGATGATCTTCAACTGGAAACGGACTTTCGAACCAACGTTAAAGCTTCAACCAAAAATTTCAAAACAAATGTTGAAGGAGTTTTTGCCGCTGGCGATATTCGAAGAGGGCAATCCCTGATTGTTTGGGCCATTTCAGAGGGTCGGCAAGCCGCCCACCACATTGATGCTTTTTTGATGGGAAGTTCTGATTTACCTCTTAAAGACGACAACGATTTGCCAAGGGTTTAAACTAAAACCAAGCTCACTCGCAATCTATAAAATCATCTTCAGTAAATCCGGCACAAAACGCATAGCAAGGATTTAGAAATACTTCAACAACAATATCATTTGGATTTGAAGGGTTTTCGTATTGTACGCACACAAAATCCTCTTCTTGAGTACATGAATCGCAATCTTCCTCTTCCTCTTCGTCGTCTTCATCCTCCTCATCCTCATCGTCTTCCTCATCTTCATCCTCCTCATCCTCATCGTCTTCTTCACAATGCTGATCGATAACTTCGTACAGCATGGCATCTGAGAGAACTTCTACTGAAGACCATCCGTTTTCTGTTTCAAATTGTACTGTTATGGGATAAACAAACTGTAAATCTTCGTCACTATGGGGGTTGCTGCTGTACCATTCATCAATGGTTTGTAGTAAAGCTTCAGGGTCATCGGCTGTGATAATATCTCCGTTAGGCGTTTGAATCGCTATTGGAAAAACAAATTCTACGCAATCGGTTTCAAACCAAAAATCCTCGTCATAGTCGCCATCATCACCATCACTGTTGTCATTGTCATAGTCGCAATCGTCCAAAAAATCATTTTCATCAAATCCATCAAGTTCCGCCCAACAAGCATTGGGGTAAACTATTGTAATAATCTCGTTTTCTGGACCATTAATCTCAACACAGACAGGTTCAAATTCTTCAGTGCAAGCATACTCCTCATCGTCAAAATCACAGGCTTCGATAAGTATTTCAAAACTGTTTTCGTTATCGATAGTGATTATTTCAACACTGTTGGTTTCTGCATTAAATACTTCAATATCAAATGGGTAAATGAAATCATTGATATAAAATTCGTCTGTTGAAACCATCAGAATTTCTACGAGTTCATCAATTGAATCAGTCTGGATTATGGTGCCATTGTTTAATTCAAAATTTATGGGAAATACAAAATTGAAGCAAAAGTCAATCGTCATATTTCCTGTTGGATTTTCAGAATTTTCAAGGTTGCCAAAGTCGTCGAATTGTTCCATAAGTTCCGACATCGTGGTTTGTACCAACGGGTTTTCGAAGCCGGTATCGTTTTGTTCAGAACCAATACCTTCGTTGTTGCATGATGTTGTTGTGATGGTCAATAATACCACCCAGAAGTAATTGAAATATCGCATGGAAAACGTTGTTTTTACAAAAGTACTGTTTTTTTAAGTTAAAATTTAAAATTGTTCACTCGCGTTACAAAATAATTGAACAAAATTTTAAATAAAATGTATTGCTATTCCCACAAGTTTGGTTGTGTTTTTGCATTTTTGATGTCATTTTTTGTTAATTTTTTTATAAACTAAAATCAATCAACTTAACAATCAATTAGTTTTGTTTATTCAAAAAACTCTTTTCTTATGCTATCAAATGCAATTAAACTTATATTTATTTTTAGTGTTTCTTTTTTTTTGAAAGAGAGTAAGTATTCCCCAAAAAACGATTTCCAAGGTATGGCAGTTTATGTTTCAAAATCAAAGTTAGATTTGGGTCGATGGGGTGCTCGGATGAGTGAAGCGCAGAAAAAGCAGGTGGCAGCCCGTTTGAAAAACCGGTTGGAGAAAGAATTCACGTTGGTCTTTAATAAAGAGGAATCGTTGTTTGTTGAAGAAGAACAGTTGGATGCCATTTCTGGAGCCACGGATTCTTGGGGAAAAAATTTTGCCGCAGGTGAAAACTACAAAAACGTTAAAACCAATACACAAATTCAACAACAAGAATTTTATGGGAAAAAGTTTTTAGTGAAAGACAATCTACAGCCGATGTCGTGGACTCTCAGTGGAGAAACCAAATCCATAGGGAATTATGTGTGCTACAAGGCAACTACATTTGTACCCACGAATGACCTGTTGTGGTACTCGTTTTCATGGAGTCGAATGCGATCGACTGGTTCTGAAACTTCATCCGAGGATTCGGAAAAACCGTTGGAAGTTACCCAAATTGAGGCTTGGTATTCGCCTCAAATTCCAGTGCGTCATGGACCCTCGGAGTATTGGGGTCTTCCGGGTCTAATTCTTGAAGTTAGTGCTGGAGATACCACTATGCTCTGTTCAAAACTCGTGCTAAATTCCAATACGGCCATTGAAATAGAAGCACCGCAAAAGGGTTCAATTGTAACTAAATCTGAATATCAAGATATCATTCAAAACAAAATGGTTGAATTTAGAAACAACCGTATGGGGCGTCGCCGTTAATGTTTTGTGTTTAATAATTTAATAATTACAATACACCCATCCAGTAAATACGTCTTGTTGGTCGTTGTTTAGTTCTAAGACGTAAAAATAGGTACCCACTGGAACCAACCCGCCCGAATTGTTTAGACCTTTCCAAGGGTTGGAATTGTTGCCCTCAAAGATGCAGGTTCCATAGCGGTTGAATATCTTTAAACTGTGGTTCAAATGAACATCGTATAGATTTTGAATGTTTAAAACGTCGTTTAATCCATCGTTGTTTGGAGAAATGGCTTGTGGAATAATAACATCGCAATTCTCAACAATAATTTGTATTTCAAGCAATCCAAAACTCTCACAATCATCAATAGTTTGTGAGGCATAAACAGTTGTAGTTTCCGAAATTTCAGTTGAAGAATTCAAAAGCAAACTTCCTGCTGCATCTTCAAAAAATTGTATGTTAGTCCCCTCAATTTCAATATTCTGAAGAATGACTGAATTGCAATAATTTTGTGGCGATTCTGCAGTTGGTGCAGGCGTGTTATTGAGGGCACTTACCGCAGTGCGTGTGGTTGATACACAGCCTGTCTCAGAGTCAATGGCTTCGGCATAATAAGTTTCAGGGGTTGAAGCTTCGTATGTTAAGCTATTGATTTCCAATGGGTTACCTCCAGACGGTGACTCATACCAATTAACAAACGTACCCCCTGCAGTGGCTACCGATAATGTGGCTTGACCAACAGAACAATCTAATGCAACATCGCCGTTGCTGATGGGTGCAGAGGGGTTAGGGTTGATAAATGCCTGAAAAACATCAGAAAACAAGACGCATTGTTCATTTTCTAAATTTCCTGCAAATTCCGCAACTTTGGTTCTGTAGGACCGCTGGGAGGCTATTGAAACGGATATGCTTTGATTGGTTTCCCCATTAATATTTTGCCATAAAATTCCATCTGCACTTTCTTGCCATTGGTAAAAATGTGAATTGAAAACAGAAAAATCGGGTGAGGCTGTTAAGGTGGTACTAAAGGGAGTTTCACTCTCACATACAGAAACAGTTGTGTTGTTGTTTTCGTCGGTAACCGAAACTGTATCGCCGCAGGATTTAAATTCAATATCGTCAATGGCCAAATCGTTTCCACACCCGCCAGCTCCGTTATTTAGCATTTTCAGGACTACAGATTCTTGATTTTCAGCCGTTTGAAACACCAGGGCAAATTGGCCCCAATTGGGTGCAGCTGTGGCATAGATATCACCCGTATCACCACTAGCTAAGAGGGTAGACTCAGTGCTGTCCCAAATTTGAAATTTTACATTGATAGGAATTTCAATACCCAAGTCCACACAAAAGCCCGGAACCTTGAGTAAATTGATTAACCACGCCGAAAATTCGTAGGTCGTAAATTCACATAACCCGGTAATGGTTGTTTTGTAAAATTCTCCAGGTGTGAATCCAGCATTAATAATTAAAAATCGTCCATTATCGTCCCCTGGTGTATGATCTTCGATTTCTTGCCAATCGTAAGCATTCCCAAAAGAACCGTTTCTTACGGTATAAAACCCGTCGTTTGGAAATCCTGCATCGTATAAATAGGTGGTTGTTCCGGGGGGTAATGATGCATTTCCAACGCCTGACCCAAAAGTTTCGGCAAAAATAGGATCCCCGTAACTTCCACTACAAAAGCCTAGCTGAGCATGAGATATGAAATTTAATGACACCATTAAACTGATGCTAAAAATCCCCTTTTTTAGTTTTAATAAAAAACACTTGCTTGTGTACATTATGAAAATGTTAAATGGTTAGATTTCAAATTTAATCATTTACAAGTTAATATTTCTATAAATTAATTTTATCCCAAATTCTAATCCACTATTTTTGCATCCTATGAATAAATTTTTTTACAGTTGTTTTTTTGTCGTTTTGTGTTTTCTTTACGACTGCACTGCGCCTAAGCAAAAAACCAACGGAAGCCTAACCCCAAAAAATGTTATTTTACTCATTGGTGACGGTACAGGTTTGTCTCAAATTTCTGCCGCTTTCTATTACAAAAAATCTCCAGTAAACTATGCTCGGTTTCAACATATTGGATTAATAAAAACATCATCTTCAGAGCAAGACATTACTGATTCTGCAGCCAGTGGAACGGCTTTTTCTTGCGGCGAAAAAACTTACAATGGAGCCATTGGAGTTCGAGACGATCAATCAGAACTCACTAACCTCACAGAGCTTGCTGCACAGCATGCTGTTAAAATTGGGCTGGTTGCCACCTCTTCCATCACACATGCCACACCAGCCAGTTTTTATGCCCATGTTTTAGATCGAGATATGCAGGAGGAAATAGCTCAACAAATGCCTCGATCCAAGGTTGATTTTTTCGCTGGAGGCGGTTTAAAATTTTTTAAAGATCGCTCTGATGGGATTAATCTTTTGAGCGAATTAGAGTCCAATAATTTTAATATAGACACTCTTGGTTTACAACCTTTAGATGCTGTAAAATCAAACACCAAGCAGGGCTATTTGTTAGCCCATGACGGTATGCCTAAAATATTAGAATCTAGAGGAGATTTTTTACCTCAGGCCACCGTTCAAGCCATTCAATTTTTACACCAAAATGATGCGCCATTTTTTTTGATGTCAGAAGGATCTCAAATCGATTGGGCGGGCCACGACAACTTTTCAGATTATCTTATAACGGAACTTATAGATTTCGACGAAACCATAGGTAAGGTGTTGGATTTTGCTGAGAAAGACGGCGAAACTTTAGTAGTTGTGACTGCAGATCATGAAACCGGTGGTTTTACATTGGCAGGTGAAAATTATATTAACAAAGAGGGCAAAGTGTATAGCAGCTACTCAAGATTGGAGCCCAAATTTTCCACAAAAGGGCATTCAGCTGCACTGGTACCTGTTTTTGCTTTTGGCCCTGGCGCCGAATTGTTCAATGGCGTTTATGAAAACACAGAGGTTTTTCATAAAATCATTGAATTGACAGGATGGGGCGGAATGTAATCGGTTAGAACTCAGGGAGATATAACATCATTTTACTCATTTCTACAGCATCCAAGTGACCCATTTTTTCGAAGTCTGCAGTGATCAAATGAAGGTGCAAAAAACTATCGTGATGTGTAAATACTCCTTGATGTTCAGTAGAAAATACGCCAATGATTTTTACCAATTCGGAATTTAAATCGTAATTAACCTGTCCTTGGTGGGCCTCTTGGGGCGAAGACACCTTTGTGCCTTCTGGAAGGTTCTGAATATGAATAATTCCAGAATTGATCTCACCTTCCAGTTTGAATGCAAATGGTCGTATTTTTCTTTTGGTTTGAGAGTCAATAAACTGTTCCAGCTGCGGAATGGTTTTGATGTGGTTTGGTAGGGGTAAACTGTCCCAACGGCTTACCTGGCTGTAAACAAAAAATGGCGCCGAAGTGGCGTTTGTTTTAATTACCTCCATGCTTTGATTTTTCTTAACTCTTGAAACGTAAGTTGTCCCGTTGTCAATCAATATTTCGCCCCTGAGGTAACTCTCGGGCCCGAGGCCATATACCCCTTCCAATCCTGATAGGGTGTCCATAGATACCACTGGTCCTAATTGCCCCTTCCACATTACGTTTTTCATGGCAGAAATAGCGTGAAAATTCTCTGGTAACTCCGAGGAATGACGCGATGAACAAGCTGTTAATGTAATCATCACCAAAAGGATAATATGAAACTGTTGAATTCTTTTCATTTTAAAATATTAGTAAACTTAGTATAAAAATTGCACTTCCAATTCCCATCATGATAAGACTATAGGGTAGAATTTGTTTGGCTTTTAGTCCAGTAATTGCAAGTAGGGGCAACGCCCAAAAGGGTTGCAGCATGTTAGTTAGCTGATCGCCATAGGCCAAGGCCAAAATTACTTTTTCTAGAGGGACATCAAGTTGTATTGCTGCCTCGATAATTATAGGCCCTTGAATGGCCCATTGACCGCCGCCACTTGGCACAAAAACATTAACAATTCCTGCGCTTAGAAATGTGAAAATTGGCAGGGTAGTTTGATTCGAAATAGCGATAAAAGCATCAGAAATAAGTAAAATAAGACCGCTATCTTTCATAATACCCATAATACCAAAATATAATGGAAACTGAATTAGGATCCCCGAGCTTCCTTTGACGGCGTGTTTTAGGGCTTCCAAAAACGAATGAAAATTACCATGCAGTAATAACCCAAATCCTAACATCAAGAGATTCAGGGCGTTAGGTGTAATTTGAAGGGCTAAAATATGTGCCTTGTAGTTGTACAAAAAACCGATTAAAATCAGACTACCAAATACAATTGCTGCTGTTTTGGACCGGTCGATGCCTACAATTTCTTTTGGAATATCACTCTTTATTGGGGTTAATTTTTGTGGTTTGGTTAGAGCGTCCAGTTGAAAATTCTTGGGTGATTTTTGGCGTTGCAACATCCAAAAGGTAAATGGAATGACTGCGAGCAACACAGCGTAAGTTATTAGATTTGAGGAACTTAGCACGGTTAAATCAAACCCTATAGTTTCTGGCAGTTGGTTGAGCATGTTATTGTCGCTGATTCCACGCATTAGAGATTTCAGGTGGTTATTTTCTGAAACTTTAATGGGTGCCGACCCGCTAATTCCGCCGTGCCAAATCATCAATCCAACATAACCGGCAGCACCAATCAATGGATAATTGATGGGGATATTTTTTGTTTGACAATGCTCTCCAATTTTTCGAGCAAAAATGGCTCCAAAAATCAACCCTAATCCCCAGTTAAAGAATGCCATCAGAACGGTTGAAATGCTTAAAGCAACCACTGCAGTTTCACCGGATTTAATCAAGGTGGTTAGATTTGAAATTAATCTATCAAAGGGTTTACTAAGGACTAACACGTGCCCCAAAACTAAGATTAAAATCATCTGATAGGCAAACACCAAGAGACTGTTGTTCCAAAGGCCTTTTTCCCAATACGATAAAACTTCTAAAACATATAATCCATCGGATTCCGAATGGGTAAAAATTAGGGCCGAAACTACTGTAACCCCTGTCAAAATTACCGCAATGGCAAATGGACTTGGAATGTAATTTTCAAACAGTTTTTCTATGGACTTGGTCAGATTCAACGGCTGCAAGTTAGTCTAATTTGTAGGAGCTGGCATCGCTTTCCATAGCGTCATTTAATTTCTTTTTATTTTTAATACCAAGGGCTTTAAGTTTTGTGGCTTGAAGGACAAGATTATCATTCCCTGTACTCAATTGTTTGTAGGCATCATCAAAAGAACTTTGAGCATTGGATATGTGTTTACTTACTTTGTCTAAATTTTCAACAAACCCCACAAATTTATCGTACAATTTAGCCCCCCTGTTTGCAATGGCAACGGCATTTTCATTTTGATATTCTCTTTTCCAAAGGTCTTCAATCAACTTTAAGGAGGTGATGAGGTTGGTGGGATTCATCAGTAAAATTCGGCGTTCGTATGCATATTCCCACAGTTTTGGATCTTGTTGCATTGCGGCGATGTAGGCGGGTTCGCTGGGGACAAACATAATTACAAAATCAAGCGTTTTATCAAAATCGTCATACCCTTTGGAGCTTAGTGATAAAATGTGGTTTTTGAGGGCTCTGACATGATCGCCGAGTGCGACGTCTTGTTCTTCTTTACTATTGGCTTCAAAATATCGGGTGAAGGCATTCAATGACACTTTGGAATCAATGATTACATTTCTATTGTCGGGATATTTTACAAGCACATCCGGTCGCATTTTCTTACCTTCAACTTCGGATCGTAGCGCTTTTCCATCGGCTCCAAACAATTGGTGTTCCATGAAATATCCGATGCCTTTTTGTAAATCGGAGGCCTCCAAAATATTTTCTAAAATCATTTCGCCCCATCGACCTTGTTTTTTCACATCACCTTTGAGTGCATTGGTCAAATTGACAGCATCTTGGCTTATTTTATGATTAAGTTTGACCAGGTCTTCCACCTTTTGGCCCAAAGAAAAACGTTCTTTGGCCTCTTTGATATACACATTTTCAACCTGTTGTTTAAAGGCCTTTAGGTTTTGATCCAACGGTTCCAACAGTGTTTTTAGTTTTTCTTTATTCGTTTCCGAAAACGATTCGGTGTTGGCTTTTAAAATTTTACTGGCAATGTTTTCGAATTCCAAATTGAATTTTTCACCCATTTTTTCAATTTCAGTTTTTTGGGTGACTAGTTTTTCTTTGAGGGCATTGGCGTTGGCCTTGAGAGTGGCATGCTCTTGCACGAGGGTGTTGTAGGCCTCAATTTTTAGATTTAATTTCTCCTCCGCCGATTCCAATTTTTTTTGAAGAATTTCAGTGGAATTGTCCGATTTTAACAATTCCAGTTGTGCCGATAATTGGGCGTTGTCCGAAGTATTTTTTTGTTTTAGCCAAAAATAAACAATCAACGTTGCAATGATTAGCCCTGCTAAGAGATACAAATATTTTTCCATTGTTCAAGTTAAATTCATGTCTTAAAAATAAGAACTTTTGAACAAATGGTTTCAATTCTTTAAAAAGATTTCAATGAAACTTCTGATCCAAAGAAATTATTTCAAACCCCATCAGTTTGTTTAACTTTTACTAATTTTATAAATCGCAAGAAAATAAACCGATTCCTATGATGAAAAAATTAAGTCTTATTTCCGTTTTTTTGATGCTGGGTTGCACTTCGAGTAACGTTGTTTTTGCTCAAGATCCAGACGACATATTTACGATTTATTTGGTACGGCATTCCGAAAAAGAAGATTCACTCAACCGTCGTTCCGATCCGCCTTTGTCGGATTGTGGCCAACAGCGATCGGAACATTTGAGTCATTTTCTTAGTGCTGTTAATCTTGATGTTGTTTATTCTACAAATTTCATCCGTACCATAAATACTGCCCAGCCAACGGCGGATTCCAAAGGGCTTGGTGTGGTGCAATATAACCCTGCAGCTCTTTTTGATTTTTCTAAACATTTGATAGAAAAGAAACAAAATGCTTTGGTGGTTGGTCATAGCAATACCACCGGGGTTTTGGCAGGTCTTTTGGTTGGCGATGATATTGGAGCATTTGATTTGGATATTTACGATCGAATTTACCAAGTTGTAATTCACAACAATAAAGCTAAACTTCTCCTGTATCATTCCGAATTTGATTGCAAGCCTTGATCGGATAGATTCCACAGAATCCGATGATGTTAATTTTAGCTTAATTTTTTGTAACCAAGACGTTAAACATTTGTATATTAGTGGTTTAGCAATTTATTTAACTTGTAGTTTACAATGATATATAGGATTTACCTGTCCCTTATTTTTTTTATTTCACTTCATAATCTCAGCACTGCTCAGCCGGTACCGATAGACAATTATTCCGTAAATGGCTTGGGTCAAGTGCAACTTTCCATACAAGGTCAATCTGATAAATATTATATTTTGCATGCACAACACAGTCCAACTTTCAATTGGGCTGTTTCTATGACAATGGGAGTAGATGGCACCATGATAATTACTGAACCTGCGGGAGCGTATCCTTTGGAACAATACAGCATAACCGCCCACGACATTTCGGCTCCAGAAGATTATGATGGCGATGGTATTGACGACCTCACGGAGTTTAATAACATGCCCACTGATGCGCCTTTCAATTTTGCAGAGTCTATTGATTTTGTAGATGGTACAACTTCAATTCCTGATGCGGATACTTTCATGAATTTGGCTACAATAAACAATGTAGGATGGGCTCCTTTTTTAGACGATCAATTGTATGTTAAGTTCGGAATTTTAGACCGTGATACACCACAACCAAAGGTCTATTTTATCAATAGTAATACCTATGTTATTCACGCCAGTTTTTGGGGTGGAATAGGGGCGTCGGTTACTGGAGACGACAGCTCTGGGGAGATTGTTTTCAACCCCAACGAAATCCTTCCCAATGGAACCATCGGAACCTATTCCTTTAATTTCTCTTTTGGAGATGCTTATGATTTTGAAGCCACACAACGAACCTATGAGCTTTTAGTTGCTAGTATGCCCTTTCTTCAAAACAATATGAATCACTTCATCGGTCAGGCCGATGAAGACAACCACATCAATAACTACGCCGATGAATTTGAAGACTCCAGATTTGACGTCGTTTTAGAAACGGATGTTTTTGCTGAAGTCAACTACATTCCATTTCATGAAGCAGAGGGTTTTGGTTTTTTTAAACACATGCAAGACCTCAATGAAACCCCCGGAAGTCGAGATATCGTTTTGTACGACGCTTTGCCCAATTCGTTACCTCGAGTTGGTGGAATAATTACCTCGGTCATTCAAACCCCTCTATCGCACGTAAATCTCAGGGCAATACAAGATAATGTCCCAAACGCTTATATTGCAAATCCTTTAGATAACCCTGCAATAGCCGGCCTACTCAATGGCTATATTTATTATAAAGTAGAGGCCGATCGTTACGAAATAAGAGAAGCCACTTTAGAAGAAGTTAATGCCTGGTACGAGGATTTACGCCCCACAGAGCCACAAATTCCAATACGAAATTTAAGCATTACAGAGATTATGCCTTTGGATGACATCAATTTTAGCATGTCCGATGCCTTTGGAGCCAAGTGCTCCAATGTGGCCACCATGCGAACGTTTGAGTTTCCAGAGGGAACCATACCAGACGGATTTGGAATCCCATTTTATTATTACGACGAGTTTATGAAATATAATAATTTCTATGAAGAAGCTCAGGTCATGATTGACAATCCCACCTTTCGGAATGATATCAATTTTAGAACGGAACGGCTTAAAGACTTTAGACGAGATATTAGAAACGCCCCAATGCCACAGTGGATTATGGACGACCTACAAGCCATGCACGATGCCTTTCCCGAAGGCACTAATGTTAGGTGCCGTTCCAGCACAAATAATGAAGATTTACCAGGATTTAGCGGTGCAGGATTATACACCTCAAAAACACAATACCCTGAAGAAGGTCATATTTCAAAATCCATCAAGCAAGTGTACGCCAGTATGTGGAATTTTAGAGCATACGAAGAGCGAGATTTTTACCGAATTGATCATTTTGTAGCGGCTATGGGCGTGTTGTGCCACCCCAATTTTCAAAACGAAAAATCCAACGGTGTGGGTATTAGCATTGATCCCATTTACGAAACCCAAGGCACATTTTATCTAAATACCCAAGTCGGAGAATCTCTAATTACCAATCCAGATCCGAATTCTGTTCCAGAGGAAATCTTGTTGTATGAAAACCCAGATCAAGGCGGCGGTTATTTGGTTTTGAGATTATCCAATTTGGTTAATCCAGGTGAATTGGTGATGGATCAAGAATATTTGGATCAGATGCGCGATTTTCTATCGGTCATCCACAACGAATTTGCCCTTCTTTATGATGTTGAAGGTGCAGAAGGATTTGGAATGGATATCGAATATAAAGTGACTGCTGAAGACCAATTGGCTATTAAACAGGCTCGACCGTGGGTTTCCTTTTGGGCAGAAATAAAGGGAGATTATGACTTGGGCGTAAAGGCCATAACCCAACCAGAATCTTCATCCAGTTTGGGAACCAACGAATTGGTTAGCGCCACAATTGCCAACTATGGGCTAAATGATATGACCAATTTTGAACTGGAATTACTCGTTAATGATATTTCGATTCAAACGGTTTTGATTACCGAAAATATCGAACCGTTCAGTGAAGGTGAATTCCAATTCACTTTGCCTATAGACATGTCAACTACTGGCGATTATACCATTGCCGTCAACCTGAGTCATCCACAAGACGAATATGATAACAATAATACTTTAACGGAAACTGTTACAAAATTATACGAGTTGGACGGTGCTATTGATATTTTAGAAGTCAATGCGGTTTGCAATGACGAGTTGGAATTAACAACAGAACTAACCAACAAAGGTCAACTAACCCTGAACGAAGTTTCTATAGAAGTAGTAGCCAATGGAGCAATTGTAGATAATATTTCTGTTGATGTTAATATTCCTTTTCAAAACCAAGAAATCATTACCGTCGCCGTGTCAGATAACTTATTGCCAAATAATAACATCGTTCTAAACGTAACGGCCGTTAATGCCCAGCCAGACCAGAATTTATCAAATAATTCAGCTTCCATTACGTCTGATTTGGACTCGGACTATGATATCATTACACTCATTATCAATGCCGATAACTACCCTCAAGAAACCTCTTGGAAGCTCATGGATGAGGGCACCAATACCATCGTGGCTGACGGTGCTTTGGATTTTGGAACTGATGTTTATACTCAGGATATTTGTGTGGATTATAGCTCTTGTTTTACGTTATATGTTTACGATTCTTACGGCGATGGGATTTGTTGTGGATTTGGGGAAGGAAGCATTTTAGTTAACGATTCCTCAGGGAATAATCTGGTTTTTAATAATGGGGAATTTGACAGTAAAACACAAAATGTATTTTGCCCAGACGGGACAGGATGTGAAATTACTGCCAACATTGATGTAACTAACGCCAGCTCTTCCACGGCTAATGATGCCAGCATCGCCATTTACACAGCATCAGGATTAAGTCCATTTCAATACAGCATTGACGGCGGTCAAACCCTAGTAGAGACCAACACATTTGATAATTTATCTCCAGGAACTTATCAAATATACATTCAGGGTGTAACTGGATGCACCTATGTCGAAACTGTTTTTGTTGACGCCTGTACGTTCACCACAGCCGATATCATAACTACTCAAGTATCATCGGTTGTGTCTGCAGATGGAACAATTACGGTTATACCAACTTCTGGTCAAGGGCCGTACATGTACAGCATTGATGGGGGTCAAAATTTTGAGTCCGATAATGTTTTTTCCAATCTAGCTGTTGGAACGTATAATATCGTTGTTAAAGACGCTCTTGAGATCTGCATGTACCGAGATAGCGCTCCAATAACGGTAAAATCTCAAGTGATTATCAATGAAATCAACTACAGCAGTTCCGATGCCTTTGATCCTGGTGATTGGATCGAGTTATACAACACCACGTCTGCCGCTATAGATGTGTCCAATTGGCGGGTAAGAGATTCCAACGGCAATAATACCTTTGTGATTCCAGAAGGGACTCAAATAGAAGCCAATGCTTATTTAGTATTGGTTAAAGATCAAATTCGATTTAGTAGTGCCTTTCCAGGAATTCCATTTATGGGCGAATTAGGATTCGGATTTGGTTCAAATGATTCAGTACGACTATACAACAGGTTTGACAACTTGGTCGATGAGGTTCACTATACCAACGAAGCCCCTTGGCCAACTTGTGCTTTCGAAACAGGAAATTCCATAGAATTAATAGCACCCGATCTCGATAATACATTGGCTGAACATTGGGATTGTGTCAATACCAATGGAAGTCCAAATGCCATAAATACCAATCAACCCCCGCCACCGACACCAACAGACCCTGCCACAGATCTTGTAGTTTATCCGAATCCTGTTACTAACATGTTGTTTATTTCGGGTGATATGTTCGGGAAGTACATTGAAATTAGTACCATAATCGGGCAACGTGTTTTGGCTGCTTTTGGAACCAATCAAATAGATGTTAGTGGGCTTAGCGGTGGGGTGTATCTAATTTCTGTTGTGGACCTAAACGGCTCTGTTACCAAACGCTTTATAAAACTTTGATGAACGATGTTTAAATTTTTGGCGTAAAAAAACGTAAGCTTTTCCTTAATACAGCTCAACAATAATTTCATTTCGTCTATTAAGGACCTCATAAGGCGCGTTGTAACCGAACAGTTCAAATTTGTTGGAATGCGCAATGCCTTGAGCATCCAAAGCAGTTTTTAACTGTTTTTTGAATTTTGATATTTTTTTATCATTGGCCCAGCCCTTAAATTGTAGGGCGGCGACCAATTTTTCAGGTTCTTCAACAAAAGAAATAGTCGTTTGATTTGGTTTTGGTAATTGCTCTTTATTCCATTTTTTAGGCACCATAAATCGCATGGTCATGGAATCTTCTATGGTCATGGCAACAGGGGAGGTCATGGCAATGTTTTCATTTCTATCATTTCCACCAAAAATATAACCTGCCAAAATAGAAAACCCTAAACCGGATGCCGATTTATAATCGCCAGAAGAAACCTTTACGGCACTGAACAAACGCGCCTCGTAGCGCCGAATTTCAAATGAATCACATTCTTCAACTACCTTGTAGGGGTACGTTTCAATATTGTGTTGGCTCTTTAGAGCAAATAATTGAATACCTACAAATCCAGCCAGTAGAATACCGCCAATGATGACTAATATTTTCATAAAAAAATTTTAAAGTGTCTGTTTTACAATTATATAACTTTTAAATGCTCTAAATTTATAGCTCGTTATAAATGAATGTTAAATGTTGAAAATTGCCTTTGATCCCATCTATAAACATCAGCTTAAAATTGGGCACAGATTTCCTATGGAAAAATACGAGTTGTTGCCAGAACAATTGCTGAGGAAAAATATCTGCAATCAAAACAATTTTTTTTCGCCTTCACCTATTGAAAAATCCCATTTGCTATCCACTCACTGCGAGAAATATTATGATAATTTAATTCATTTGTCATTAGATAAACTAAACTGCCGACAGATTGGTTTTCCGTTATCCGAGGCCTTGGTCCATCGAGAGCGAGTCATCGCTCAAGGGACCATAGAAAACACCCATTTTGCCCAACAGTATGGCATTTCGATGAATATTGCAGGTGGGACGCATCACGCATTTCGAGATCGACCAGGCGCATTTTGTATGCTCAACGATCAGGCCATTGCAGCCAATTATTTGATAGACAATAACTTAGCAAAAAAAGTCATGATTGTCGATTTGGATGTGCATCAAGGTGATGGCACCGCATCCATTTTTGAACATCAAAATTCGGTCTTTACCGTATCTTATCACGGTAAAAAAAATTACCCCTTTAAAAAACAAAACAGCGATTTTGACCTGCCTCTGGAAGATGATACTACCGATGAGGTGTATTTGGATGCATTAGCGCAGTACATCCCAAAGTTGGTAGATTCATTTAAACCTGATTTTATATTTTATTTGGCAGGGGTTGATGTTTTAAAAAACGACAAACTAGGCCGGTTGGGACTGACCATGGAAGGGTGTAAAGCACGAGATTTTTTTGTTTTGGAATTGTGTAAAAACAACAATATTCCTGTTCAAGTGAGTATGGGAGGGGGGTATTCCATTCATTTAAAGGACATCATTAATGCGCATTCCAATACTTTTGAATTGGCTCAAGAGTTATTTTTTTAGGGAATAATGCCGTGGAGGAGAAAGGAGTAAAGTCGAACTTTTTTAGGTCTGATTTAGCTGTTTTTAGAAAATATTATTCCCAATTATAAAAAATTATTCTTGGGAATAAAAAGTGGGGGTTCCAAATATCTAAACATATTTATTTACGCCCCTATCCCAAAGACGAAAATTGAAACATTTCATTTGAGATTCCATTAAGTTTTATTACTTCAGCTCTTTCAGGAGTAGATAATATTTCTTTCAATTTACTCATGTCAACATTAAATAATAGAACAACAAAATTATTGTTGTCTATTTTACTAATTGTTGTCTTAGATTCATCACAACATTGTGCTCTTGTTTCTGACAATTCAATAAAGTCTTTATATACCGCGTCATAACTTGACGTGCATTTCCCTTTAATTACTAAATTAATTTTTTATTTAAAGTTAAAAACAGCTTGTAGATGCGATCTACAACTACTAATATTTAAAGTTGCAGCACAGCTATATCATTTGATAAATTAAAATAAGTTTTAATTATTCCATTGCCGCGATTACAGGTGCTCCGAGAATTCCTGCAACACTATATGTGTTTGTTAAGTCTACTAATTCAGCAAACATGGCTTCACGTTGCTGACCTAAAGTCATATGAGCCTGAACACCTTCAGGGCCATTATAAATTTCTGTTAAACCATAAAGTGTGTTTCCTGTTTCACCACTGTTGGGATCGAAAGGATTATTCAATTCTGGGGACTTAAATACAGAATAAGATAAAACAATGGGTTCTTGATCACCAGATAAGTGATGAGTCTCGCGCATAAACTGTTCATGTGTCTCAATAAACTGATCCATTCTTTCTGTGGCATCGTTAGGCACTACAAATGATACATGAAATCCTAAAGATCCTACTTTGATTTTATTTTCTATTTCACTGGCTGGCTCTTGCCCACAAGACGCAAATAATAAAATACTTACTAAAGCTAAATAAATGTTTTTCATGATTTTGATATATTGATTTACATCAAACATAAAATTATTAATTGTATTTTGCAAGTTCAAGTATAGCAATTATATTTATTATTTAATAAGCTGTCTATTTTGATAACTAAAACTATAAACAATTAAATAATATATTATGAAAGATTCTGAAAAAACCAATGAATCATTACCTTTTTCTGAGTTAGGCCCCTATGCTGATAATTTTACCACTGAAACAGTAATCACCCGATTAATTGAAGGGTTAGGGTTCAGATATTATTGGGCCACTGACGGCCTAAGAGATATTGACCTCTCATACAAGCCTAGTGATGATAGTCGATCTTCTTTAGATGTTTTGGAGCATATTTATGGCTTAACAGAAATGATCATTTATGCATTTCATAATAAAGAGTATCCTACAGAAACTAAATATGAAATGTCCTTTAGTGAATATAGAACTAAGACATTGTTAAATCTTAAAAAAATGTCTGATATGCTAATAAAAGAGGTTAAAATCTCTGAAATTTCTGTAAAAATTAATTTCGGTGGTCATAGTATGTCTTTTCCATTTTGGAATGCTATTAACGGTCCCTTATCAGATGCTATTTGGCATACCGGACAAATCGCATCAAATAGAAGAGCTAGTGGAAATCCTTTTAATTCCAGAGCACAGGTATTCTTAGGTAAATTAATGTAGCGATAAATTTTCTAGGAATAAAATCAAAAATGGTTACACTATTAATAGTGTAACCGTTTTATTGCTTTAGTAGAGTTCTCTATTCAAATATCGAACATATTTTTATAAACTTATTTTAAATAACAGTAATAATGATATAAATACTGGTTGGGTTTATTTAAACCACTGATTTGAGATTGATCAAAAAAATATTCCCTAAAATAAATTTTATTTTAGGGAATAATGCCGTGGAGTCGCCGAGAATCGAACTCGGGTCCAAACAAGCCATAAAAAAGCTTTCTACACGCTTAGTTTTCATTTAATTTTCGAGGATAAACTGACCAAAAACAATCCATTTATCCCTTAGCTTCAAAAATTTCAAAACCCTACCAAAGCATTAGAGTTTCTAGGTCTACTTTTACGATGCCTCAAAACTGAACGCCGCATACCAGGGCTTTCAAGAGACATAAAGCTTGCACACCTTGTGTGCCGTGGCCAATCCTACTGTAATTCAGA